>JASLGB010000279.1 GCA_030150315.1 Dokdonella sp.
CCAGTCGAACCACATCCGGCTCCACTGGCCGAGATAGAACAGGCTGATGATGCGCACGAGGTTCAGCGCCTGGATCGCGACGAACCCGACCGCGATGCCGGCGGCGCGGTGCCTCCACGACGCCGGAAACGCCAGCATCGCCGAGACCAGGATGATGATGGCTTCGACGCCGTTGCAGCCGCGCTCGACCGTGATCGCAAAGCCGTTGCTGGCGCTCCACAGCATCTTGCCCTCGGCGAGCATGTCGGCGTCGAACAGGCCAACGAGCCACACGCAGGCTTTCGCGATCGCCGCGGTAAACGGCAAGATGACGTGCTGCTCCACGGGCTGCAGCAACTCCAGCCCGAATAGCAGCGCAAGAACCAGCAGAAAGACGACGATGAAACGCAGCATGGCAGGGAAGCACAGAGGGTCGGCGGGATCGGCACAGTCTAGCGTCGCGACGATGCCGGCAGCAGTATCGGCTGCTAGGATCGGCGCATGAATCCCGCGCCGAGCCTCTTTCTGATCGGGCCGATGGGCGCCGGCAAATCAACGGTCGGCCGCCATCTGGCCGATTTCCTGCGCATGCCCTTCGTCGATCTCGACCAGGAGATCGAGCAGCGCACCGGCGCCTCGATTCCGCTCATCTTCGAGCTGGAGCAGGAGTCGGGTTTCCGCCGTCGCGAGAGCGCCTTGCTGGACGAGCTGACGCAACGGAGCGGCGTGGTGCTGGCCACCGGCGGTGGCGCGGTGCTCGCCCCCGAAAACCGGCACCGGCTGCGCGGGCGCGGCTATGTGATCTGGCTCGACGCGAATGTCGATGCGCAGCTCGCGCGTCTGGCCCGCGATCGTCGGCGCCCCCTGCTGCAAGCGCCGGACCGTCGCGAAAGACTGGAAACCCTGGCCAGATTGCGCCAACCCCTGTACGCGGAAACCGCCGACCTGCGCCTCGATTCCGCCGGCGTCGGCAACAGCGTGTACGCCGCGCATGACCTGCTCGACCTGCTCGAGGCGCGCTGGCAGCGTGGATCCGTCGAGAACCCTGCATGAAATCCACCACCATCGATGTAGCACTGGCCGACCGCCGGTATCCGATCCACATCGGGCGCGGCCTGCTCGCCGACCCCGCGCACTGGCGCCCGTCCATCGGCGGCCGCCACGTGCTGGTGGTGACCAACCAGACCATTGCGCCGCTCTATCTCGACCGCGTTCGCGCCGGACTCGACGGCCTCGTCCACGATGCTCTGGTGCTGCCCGACGGCGAAGCGCACAAGACGCTCGACCAGTGCAGCCCCGTGTTCGAGGCGCTGTCGCGGCTTGGCGCGAGTCGCGATGCCACCATCCTCGCGCTGGGCGGCGGCGTCATCGGCGACCTCGCCGGCTTCGCGGCCGCGTGCTGGATGCGCGGCATCGACTTCGTGCAGATGCCGACAACCTTGCTGGCGATGGTCGACTCGTCGGTTGGCGGCAAGACCGGCATCAACCTGCCGGCGGGCAAGAATCTTGTCGGCGCCTTCCATCAGCCGCGCGCGGTCATCGCCGACACCGACACACTGGCAACGCTGCCGGCACGCGAATACCGCGCCGGCCTGGCCGAAGTCGTGAAGTACGGCGCCATCGGCGATCGGGTGTTCTTCGACTGGCTGGAAGCCAACGCACCGGCGCTCAACGCCCGCGACGATGCGGCGCTGATCGAGGCCATCGCGACCAGCTGCCGCCACAAGGCCGGCGTGGTCGCCCGCGACGAACACGAGCGCGGCGAGCGTGCCCTGCTCAACTTCGGCCACACCTTCGGCCATGCGCTGGAGGCCGACTCTGGCTACGGCACGCTGCTGCACGGCGAAGCCGTCGCCATCGGCATGGTGATGGCGGCGCGCCTGTCCGCCGACCTTGGCCGCTCCGCGGTCGCCGACACCGACCGGCTCGAACGCCTGCTGGCCGCACTCGGCCTGCCGACGCAGACGCCAACCGGCGATCCGGCGCGACGGCTCGCGCTGATGCGGCTGGACAAGAAAAACCTCAGCGGGCGCCTGCGCCTGATCCTGTGGAGCGGCATCGGCGACGCGGAGATCGTTCCGGACGTGGACGAAAACGCCATCCTCGAGGTCTGGCAGGCATCGCAATCGGCCTGATCCTTCCCGCCCACGGCGGGCGGGCGGCATGACCGTACCTTGTCGTCGCGCTTCGACAGTACAATCAGGGCGATATGCGTCTTTTCATGCAAACCAAGGCCGATGGCGCCGAAGCGCCGCGCTATTACCAGATCCTCCTCGAGCAGGACCTGCTCGGCGGCTGGATGCTGTATCGCGAATGGGGCCAGCAGGGGAACCGCCGCGCCAGCAGCAAGCGCGAGCTGTTCCTCGAGCGCGACGCCGCCCTCAGCGCCTTCGAAAACGCGCGCGACGCGCAGTTGAAGCGCGGCTTCCAGATCATGTTCAGCCAGGGCCTCGACGGCCCGCGCTGAGTCCGATTGCCGCGGCGGCCTGCCCGCGGCCCGCGATCCCGGCGACAATGACGGACTTCCCTTTCTCGAGGTGACGCATGTCCACGCCCGACCATCGTTTCCTGCGCGCGCTGCGACGCCTGCCCGTCGATACCACGCCGATCTGGATCATGCGCCAGGCCGGTCGCTACCTGCCGGAATACCGCGCCACGCGCGCACGCGCCGGCAACTTCATGACGATGGCGCAGACACCGGAACTCGCCTGCGAGGTCACGCTGCAGCCGCTGGCCCGCTTCCCGCTCGACGCGGCGATCCTGTTCTCCGACATCCTGACCATTCCCGACGCGATGGGCCTGGGGCTGCATTTCGTCGATGGCGAAGGCCCCAAGTTCCACCATCCGCTGCGCAGCGCCGCCGACATCGCGCGGCTTGGCGTGCCGGACCCGGAAACCGATCTGCGCTACGTCCCCGACGCGGTACGGCTGATCCGCCGTGAACTGAACGAGCGCGTGCCGCTGATCGGCTTCTCGGGCAGCCCGTGGACGCTGGCCTGCTACATGATCGAAGGCGGCGGTTCGTCGAACTTCTCGCGCGCGAAGTCGCTGGCACTCGAGGACGCGGCCACCATGCACAGCCTGCTCGACGTGCTGGCCCGATCGGTCATCACCTATCTCAAGGCGCAGGCCAATGCCGGCGCGCAGGCCCTGATGGTGTTCGACACCTGGGGCGGACTGCTGTCGCCGCGCATGTTCCACGAGTTCTCGCGCCGCTATCTCAGCCAGATCGCCGGAGCACTGAAGGCCGATGCGCTCACGCGCGACGTGCCGCTGATCCTGTTCTCGAAGGGCGCCAACGCGCATCTGGAAGCGCTGGCCGACACCGGTTGTGACGGACTGGGCCTGGACTGGACCATCGACATCGCCAATGCGCGCGACCGCGTCGGTGACCGCGTCGCCCTGCAGGGCAATCTCGATCCCGCCGTGCTGGCCGCCTCGCCCGAGGCGATCCGCGCCGAAGCGCGCCGCATCATCGATGGATTCGGCGCTAACCCGGGCCACGTGTTCAACCTCGGCCACGGCATCACGCCGGACATCCTGCCCGAGCACGTCGCCGTGCTGGTCGATGCCGTGCACGAGTTCGGTCGCCGCGCGGACTGAGCGCGCAGTTAGAAACCGTCAGGCCACCGCCGCGCGTGCCGCCACCGCGGCGGTGATTGCCTCGCGCAGCAGCGCGCGCGTCGGCGGCTTGCGCAGCAAGGCATCGATGCCGCCGGCCTGCACGGCGGCCTCCTCGTCGCCGATGGACCGCGAGGTCACCGCGATCAGCGGAAGCCCCTGATTGCCACTGCTGCGCAGCATGCCGGCGAGCATGACCCCGTCGATGCCGGGCAGATCCAGGTCGATCAAGGCCAGGCCGTAGCGCATCACCTTCAGTTCGGTCAGTGCCGCCAGCGCATTGGCCACGTGCGACGGACGATGGCCGAGCTGGCGCAGGAGTCCGCACACGACTTCGGCGACGACGTCGTCGTCCTCCACGACCAGCACGTCGAGCGGCTCGTCCGCCTCGTCCGCCACCAACGCGACGGGCACTGCCGCGACGGGCGCCATCGGCACGCCCGCCACTTCGTGGATCGGCAGGTCGACGTCGAACGTGCTGCCCACACCGGGCATGCTCGACACCGCGATCTTGCCGCCCATCAACAGGGTCAGCTCGCGGCAGATCGCCAGACCCAGCCCGCTGCCGCCGTGCTGGCGCGTCACCCCTTCGGCCTGCTCGAAGCGGTTGAACAAGCGCGCGCACACGTCCGCGTTCATGCCCGGGCCGGTGTCGGTCACGCGCAGGCGGATGCGCTCGCCGATGCGGGAAAGACCCACGGTCACACCGCCGCGCTCGGTGAATTTCAGCGCGTTGTTGACCAGGTTCAGCAGGATCTGCTGGATGCGCATCGCATCGCCCCAGATCCGCGCCGGCACATCCTCGGCCACGACCAGTTCCAGATGCAGCCCCTTGCGCTCGGCCAGTGGTCGCTGCAATGCGATCACGTCCCGCGCAATGGCGACCGGCTCCAGCGGCTGATCGTCGAGCGCCAGCTTGCCGGCATCGACGCGCGCAAGATCAAGGCTGTCGTTGACCAGACGCAGCAACAGCTTCCCGGATTGGTGGATCGCCGTGGCATAGCCGCGCTGGCGCTCGTCCAGCGACGTGTCCAGCAGCAGTTCGCTCATGCCGAGCACGCCGGTCATCGGCGTGCGGATTTCATGCCCCATGGTGGCGAGGAAGGTCGACTTCGCCTCGACCAGTTGCTCCGCGTCGCGCCGCCGCGCTTCGGCCAGCGCCGCCGCATGCCGCTGGCGCAGGCGCGCACGCCATGCCGCCAGCGCGACATACGCGACCGCCAGCGCCAGCAGCGCGTACAAGGCCCAGGCATACGGCGTGGCCCACGGTGCGCGCGGAACACGCACATCCATCGGCTTCAGTTCGCTCCACGCGCCATCCGCATTCGCGGCACGAAGGCGCAATCGATAATCGCCCGCCGGCAGGCGTGAGTAGACGCGCTCGCCGCGCGGCACGCGCACCCAGTCCGGGTCGAATCCGTCGAGACGGATGTCGTAGCGGTTGGCGTTCGGGTTGGCGTAGGACAGGAGCCGCGCCTCCACGCGCAGGTCGAGATCGTCGTAGCGCAACTGGATCGGCGCATGGGGATCGAGCGGCAACAGGCTGCCGTCGCGACGCACGTCCAGCTCCGTCACGCGCAGCGGTGCCGGCGCGGATTGCAGAACCTGTGCCTCCGGCAGGAAGCCGACCACGCCTTGCAGCGTGCCGGCGAAGATGGCTCCGTCGGCGGTGCGCGCGATGGCACCGGCGATGAATTCGGGGCTGGGCAGGCCATCGCGCTGGCCGAAGCGGCGGATCTGGCCGCTGTCCGGTTCGGCCCGCCACAGCCCGCGCGGCGATGTCACCCACACGCTGCCGTCGCGCGCGACGGCCAGGGCGCCGGCGCTCATGCTCGGCCAACCGTCGGCGGAGTCGAAGCCGCGCAGCTTGCGCGCCCCGTCGGGCGTCAGTTCGTATTTTTCGAGCCGCCCGAGGCGATGCAGCCAGAACGAGCCGTCCGGCTCGAAGTCGAGCGCCGTCACCGGCTCCAGCGGCACGCCGGGCACCTTCACGAAGCGATCCTGCTCGGCGTCGTAGCGCTCGATGCCGGTCGAGGTGGCCAGCCATGGCGCCCCGCTCTTGTCGAGCACCATGGCATACGCATCCGCGTCCGCCAGTCGCCTGTCGCTGGGCGTGTAGCGCGCCACCACGCGCGGTGGATCCAGCGCCACGCGCGCAATACCTCCGCCGCGCGAACTGACCCAGATGCCACCGTCGCGCGCGTGCGCGAGCAGGTCGACGATCCCCGGCGGCAAGGCGTCGGCGCGGCGCAGGTCCATCGGCAGCTCGAGCGGATCGGCGCCGCGCATTGAATACAGGCGCAAGCCGATCGCGCTGCCGACCCAGACCGCGTCCGCGCCTTGCGGCAGGATCGATGCCGGCGGCGGTCCCTGGAAACGCAGCCGCTCACCCCAACGCTCGACCACGCCGCTGATCGCGTCGATGCGATCGATGCCGTCACCACCGCCCGCAACCCAGATCGAGCTGGCATCGGTGCCCAGCGAGCGGGCACGCGAGCGCGACAAGCTGGCCGGATCGCCCGGCACGTGCCGGAACGAGGCGAAGTTGCGCCAGTGCGGCGGCAGCCGCGCGACGCCGCCGTCGAACAGCGAAAACCAGATGCCGCCTTCGGCATCGCGCAGGATGTCGAGCGTACGCGCCCCCGGATAGCCGCCGACGCCGCCTTCCGACACCATCTGCCGGTGCTCGCCTTGCGCATCGCGACGCAGCAGGCCGCCGTTGATGCCGACCCACAAGGTGTCCTTGTCGCTGCGCCCGAGCGAAAGGATGCGCAGCGGCTTGGGCGCGACAAAAAGCTCTTCTTGATAAGCCAGGTCCTTGCCGACGCGGAACAGGCCCTTCTGCGTGCCGACCAGCACGCCGTCGCCATCGGACAGCAGCGCGGTGATCTTGTCCGGGCCGGCCCGCTCCTGCATCGGCGGCAGCGCGACGTGCACGATGCGCCCGTCGGCTTCGAGCATGTCCAGCCCCTGATCGGTGCCGACCCACATGCGCCCGTCGGCCTCCGGCAACAGGCTGATGACGCTGGTGCCGGCGAGGCTGTCCGCGTCTTCGGCGTCGTGTTCATAGCGCTGGAACGTGTCGTCCGGCAACAGCCGGTTGAGACCGCCGAGATAGGTGCCGATCCAGATGCTTCCATCGGCGCTCTCGACGATCGTGAACACGTCGTTGCTGCCGAGCGTGCTCAACTCGTTGGCGCGATGCATCCAGTGGCGGAAACCACCGTCCGGTTCGAGGCGGTTGAGTCCGGTCGCCTCGCCGCCGGCCCAGAGCCGGCCCTTGCTGTCGACCAGAAGCGAGGAGATGTCGTTGGACGGCAGCGAGGCGGAATCGTCCGGGTCGTGCCGATAGACACGGAAATCGAGCCCGTCGAAGCGCGCCAGCCCATCCTGCGTGCCGATCCAGATGAAGCCTTCGTGGTCCTGCACGGCCTTGTAGGCGATGCTCGACGGAAGGCCGTCGGCCACGGTCAGCGTCGAAAACGGCGGAGACGCCAAAGGCAGCGCCGCCAACGGCGTCGCCATGACCAAGGCCAGCAGGCCGATTGCTCCCCACGCACGCATGAACCGCCCCCGTCGTACTGCCTTGCGACCACGCGCCTTGCGACCACGTTCCGCCGGATCGCTAGAATGCATGGGATTGTCTGGAGCGTCCATGTCGAAACCACGCCTGCCGCTGCGACTGATCCTGCTGGCCGCAATCGCGCTGGGAGGTGCGCTCCTGATCGGATTGGCGGTTGCCACGCTGAACAGCCTGCTGGAGTTCTACCAGCGCCTCGCCGACTTGCCGATCTGGCTGCGTCTGCCTTTGATTGCGCTGGCCGCACTGTTCGCCGGCGCGATGGCATGGGCGCTGTGGCGGCTGGCGCGGCCGGCAGCCAAATCCGCGGCGCCGTCCGCCGCGCCGCTGTCGCGCGTCGAGCTGGATGCGCGCGTGGACGCGCTGCGGCAGCGCTGCGTCGAAACCTCGGCGCTGGAGGCCGAACTGGCCGAGCTGGATCGCCGTCGCCTCGGCGGCGAAGTCCACGTCGCGCTGTTTGGTGAAATCTCGACCGGAAAATCCAGCCTGATCCGCGCGATCGCGCCGCTGTCCGCGCCGGACATCGACGTGCGCTGCGGCACCACACGCGGCGTCGAGCAACATCGCGGCCTGCTGCCGGACGGGCGCGAGCTGGTGCTGGCCGACGTGCCCGGCAGCGGCGAGGTCGACGGCCGACTGCACGAGCAACTGGCACGCGACGAAGCGTTGCGCGCGCACGCCGTCGTCTGCCTGACCGCTGCCGACCTGACTCGCGCGCAAGCCGCGGAACTGGATTGGCTGGCCGGTTTCGGCAAGCCGATCGTGCTGGCCTTGAACAAGGCCGACCTGTACTCCGCGACCGAGCGCGACTCGCTGCTGGCGCGACTGCGCGAGCGCAACGCGGCACGTGTGCGTGCGGTCGTCGCGATCAGCGCTGGCGGCAGCGAAACGTTCGAGCGCCGGCTGGCGGATGGACGCGTCGAAACCGTGCGGCGCGAACGCGCGCCCGAAATCGCACCGCTGCTCGACGCGCTGGCCGATCTCACCCGCGGCGGCGCCGACGCGCTCGAGCCGGCGCGGGAAGCGGCGGTGCTGGCCGAAGTCGGCCGCCGCGGCGATGAACTGGCACGCGAGACGGCGATCCGCGAATCGGACGAGGCGGTCGCCAAGTACACGCGCCGTGCGGTCGTCGGTGCGCTGGCTGCGGTCGCTCCGGGAACCGACATCCTGATCCAGGGCGCGCTCGGCACGGCGCTGGTGCGCGAGCTGGCGCGCATCCATGGCGTGCCGGTGCGCGAGCTGGACGTCGAGGCGCTGCTCTCGCGTGTCGGCCTGACCGTGCGCAATACCAGTGCGCTTGTGCTCGCGATCGCCGGCAACGCGCTGAAGGCGTTTCCGGGACTGGGCACGCTCGGCGGCGGCCTGCTGCATGCGATCGCCTACGGCCTCGTGTTCGACAGCCTCGGGCGTGCGCTGGCCGCCACCCTGGCCGAGCGCGCCGCGCTGGATGCGGTCGATGTCGAAACGCGCGTGCGCCTGCTGCTGGCAGAACCCGCGCGCGAGCGCGTCGAGCGCGTCGCACGGCTGGCCATCGAAGCCGTGCGTGTGCAAAAGCGCCCCGACTGAGGCGCGCCTCGGTTGGCAGGCCCTGCCCCGTTCCGGTGTTTCGGCCGCACACCTCGGCCGCCGGCCTGCGCCGACCAATCGTCGCCGACCAATTGTCACCGGCGGATCGTCGCCGCCGGCGAACGCCGTGTCCACGGCGTGGCGGTGGCGCGTGGCACGGCTTTTTGCCAAGCTCGCGGGCATGCGTTCCGCCTTCGCCCTCGCCGCGCTCGTCGCCGTTTTCGCCTCGCCGTGCGCGCGCGCCGCAGCGGAAACCTATCGCTTCGATCTGGTGCATTCGCAGGTGTGGTTCAGCGTGGCGCACCAGGGCTTTTCGCATCCGCTCGGACGCCTGCGCATCCGCGACGGCTGGTTCTCGTTCGACGAGGACGACTGGAGCAACAGCCGCGTCGACGTCACCATCGACCTGACTTCCGCCGACCTCGGCGATGCGGAATGGAATCAGGCCGTGCGCGCGCGATCGCTGCTCGACACGGAACGCTGGCCGGTCGCGCGCTATGTCGGCGAGCGCGTGCAAAAGACCTCCGACGAGGGCGGCACGATCCACGGCCAGCTGCATTTTCGCGGCCATGTTCTTCCGGTCGATGTCGTGTTCCGCTGCAATCGGCTCGGCAACGATCCCTACGTGTTCAAGCGCAAGGCCGGCTTTTCCGCCAGCGCGACCCTGCAGCGCTCCGCATTCGGCATGACGCGCTTTGCCGGCGTGGTCGGCGAGGATGTGAGTCTGCGCCTGGAAATTGAAGGCATCCGCGATCGCGATGCGGACGTCAGCACGCAAAAGGAACCTTGAGATGACACTGAAGAGCAATGCGATGCAGTGGGGAAGCGTGGCCCGGTTCTTCCATTGGGCCGTGGTGCTGCTGATCCTGGTCGAAGGCACGCTGGGCCTGACGATGGTCGGCCTGCCCAAGACGCCCGGCGCCTTCGTCTACTACGACCTGCACAAGTCGATCGGCCTGACGATCTTCGCGCTCGCCGTGCTGCGGCTGGCGTGGCGCGCTTTCGATCCGCATCCACGCCCGGTGCCGACGATGCCGGCCTGGCAGGCGCTCGGGGCGCGCATCGGCCATGTCCTTTTGTACGTGCTGCTGTTCCTGGTGCCGGCGTCGGGCTGGTGGTTCGACTCCGTCGAGGGACTGCGGCCGCTGTACTGGTTCGGTCTGTTCCAGGTGCCGCATCTGGTCGCGCCCGACGCCGGCCTGAAGCACTTCGCCCACGAATCCCACGAGATCCTGTTCTGGGCTCTTGTCGTCGTCGCGGCCGGACACGCGATGGCTGCCCTCGTGCACCATTTCATCGAGAAGGACGCCACGCTGACGCGCATGCTGCCAAGCCGCGGACGTGCCCTGCTCGGCGCCGCGATCGGACTGCTGATCCTGGCGATGATCGTGCTGCCGCCGATGCTGGCAGCGCCGGATGCGAAACGCGGCGCGCCGGAAGCAACCGCCTCCGCTGCTGCCGAAGCGCCGGGCGCAGCAGCGGCTGTCGCGCCGGCAACGACCGCTCCCGCGTCGGCGGACGCGGCACTGGCACGCGCGTGGGCGGTCGATCCGGCCCAGTCCACGCTCGGCTTCAAGGGCACGTTCCAGGACAGCGGTTTCGAGGGCGCGTTCAAGCGCTTCGATGCGGCCATCCACTACGACGATGCCAATCTTGCCGGCTCGAAGTTCGACGTGACGATCGATCTCGCCAGCGCCGACACCGGCAACAGCGACCGCGACGACTCCCTGCATGGCGCGGATTTCTTCGACGTGGCCAAGACGCCGAGCGCGCACTTTGTCACCGTGTCGTTCGCCAAGGCCGCCGACGGCAGCATCGAGGCGCACGGCCAGCTCACGATCCGCGACAAGACCGCGCCCGTGGTGCTGAAGGTCGCGTTCGCGGCCACCGGCGACAGCGCCACGCTCGATGTCGATACCGTGCTCAAGCGCGCCGACTACGGCCTTGGCAACGGCAGCGACTGGGACGACATCGGCGCCGACGTGCCGGTGCACGGCCATCTGGTGCTGAGCGGCAAGTAGCGCGCGCAAAGGCAACGATCGGAGCACGCCCATGCACGAATCCACCAGCGCCTTCCTGACCGGCCAGCCGGGCGGCGCGCGGCGCAACCGCAGCCAATGAGCAATCCATCGCTCTGGCAGCGCCTGCGCTCGCGCTTTGCGCGCGAACCGGCCGGCGAGACGAACGGCAGCACGCACCATGCGCAAGCCGCGGCGAGCCTGCGTGCGCTGCTTGACGATCCGCGCATTCCGGCGGCCGTGCGCCGCGGACTGGCAGCGGATTTCGCGCGTCTGGAGTCGATGCTGGCCAAGCTCGAGCGCGACGAGTTGCACATCGCCGTGTTCGGCCGTGTCAGCGTCGGCAAGTCGGCGCTGGCCAATGCGCTGCTCGGTGAAGATGCATTCGCCGTCGGCGTCCTGCACGGCACCACGCGCGATGCCGGCCAGCGGCTCTGGCGCGAAGTCGGCGGCAACGGCGTGCACCTGATCGACACGCCCGGCATCGACGAGCTCGACGGCGAAGCCCGCGAGGCGCTGGCGCACGAAGTGGCAGCGGTCAGCGATCTGGTCGTGTTTGTCGTCGATGGCGACATGACCCAGCGCGAGCGCGATGCGCTGCAACGGCTGGCGCATACCGAACGACCGCTGCTGCTCGCGCTGAACAAGGCCGATCGTTACGGCGAGGACGAGCGCTCGCGCCTGCTCGAACGCCTGCGCGAGCACGCCGCCGGGCTGGTGCGCGCGGACGACGTCGTGGCAATCGCCGCGCAGCCTGCACCGATCAAGCGGCTGCGCGCGGACGCGAACGGCATCGAGCACGCCGAACTGGTCGAGCGCGCGCCGGACCTGTCTGCGCTGCGCGAACGCCTGACCGCCATCGTCGAACGCGAAGGCAAGACGCTGGCCGCGCTCAATGCCAGCCTGTTCGCCGGCCGCGTATCCGACCAGGTCGGCCTGCGCATCGCCGAGGCGCGGCGCGAACTGGCTGGCAAGGTGATTCGCCAGTACTGCATCGCCAAGAGCGTCGCGGTCGCCCTGAACCCGATTCCGGTGGCCGACCTGCTGGCTGCCGGCGCGCTGGACGCGGCACTGGTGATGCACCTCGGCCGCGTCTACGGCCTGCCATTGACCCGCCGTGAAGCCGGCTCGTTGATCGCCGTGATTTCGGCCCAGCTGGCCGCGCTGATGGGCGCGATCTGGGGCGTGCATCTGGCGGCCTCGGCACTGAAGGGCGTCAGCGCCGGCCTGTCCACCGTCGTCACCGCCGGCGCGCAAGGTGCGCTGGCGTGGTACGCCACGGAACTGGTCGGCCGCGCCGCGGAAAAATACCTCGTCGAGGGCAAATCCTGGGGCGACCAGGGCCCCAAGCGGGTCGTGGCCGGAATCGTCGAATCGCTCGACCGCGACTCGATCCTGCGCGAGGCGCGCGAGGAAATCCTGAAGCGCCTGCGCCTGCGCACCTGAGCGGCAGCCGCCAACCCCGCATCGCGGCGGCGCGCGGCACCCGTTCGTTCGTATTCGCCACGTGCAGACGCGC
This sequence comes from Dokdonella sp., assembly GCA_030150315.1. GTDB lineage: Bacteria > Pseudomonadota > Gammaproteobacteria > Xanthomonadales > Rhodanobacteraceae > Dokdonella_A. The sequence goes on from JASLGB010000279.1 coordinate 12,284, forward strand.
AGCCTAGGGCCAACCCTAGCTGGGGAAGTCCCCGATTGGTCCCTCCCCGCCGCAATGGTCTAGTGGGCAGGCTCCCCCTGAGCGTGTTCCCGCGAGGCTCACCATGTCCGTCAGCGCCGTATCCGGCAACTCCACGTTCGCAGCCGCCCCTTCTTCCGGCAACGAATACTCCATCCAGCGTGGTGACAC
>JASLGB010000004.1 GCA_030150315.1 Dokdonella sp.
ACCGGCGCCGGAGACAAGGCACAGGTCCAGCACATGGTCGGCATCCTGTTGAATCTTCCCGGTCGGCTGCAGGCCGACGCGGCCGATGCGCTGGCGATTGCACTGGCGCATGCGCATACGCGCACGAGCGTGCAGAGCATCGGTGTCGAGTTCGGACGAGGGCGCGCCCGACGCTCGTCCTGGAGGCAATTTCGATGATCGGACGCCTGAAGGGCGTGCTCGTGTCAAAGCATCCGCCGTGGCTGATGGTGGACGTGAACGGCGTCGGCTATGAGCTGGAAGTGCCGATGTCCACGTTTTTTGACTTGCCCGAGGTCGGCGCCGAGGTGACTCTTTGCACGCATTACGCGGTGAAGGAGGACACGGTGGCCCTGTACGGCTTCCTGCGCGAAACCGAGCGCAGCCTTTTCCGCACGCTGCAAAAAGTATCCGGCGTCGGCGCCAAGATTTCGCTGGCCGTGCTGTCCGGTGCGAGCGTGGAAGAGTTCTCGCGGCAAATCCAGGCCTCCGACATCGCGGCGCTCACGCGCATCCCCGGCATCGGCAAGAAGACCGCCGAGCGCATGGTGGTGGAGTTGCGCGACCGTGTTGCCGATTTTGCCGGCGGTCCCGCCGTCATCGCCGGCGGCGCGATTGCGGTTGATCCGATGACCGAGGCCGGCATCGCATTGCAGGCCCTGGGCTACAAGCCGGCCGAAGTGGCGCGGCTCGTGCGCGATGCGGGCGCCCCGGGCGACAGCGCAGAAGACATCATCCGAAAAGCCCTGAAGGCAGCTCTCCGCTGACGCGGACCATCGGAATCCAAGGAATCCACGGAATCCAGACCATGCACGCACAGACACCGGAAACGTCCGCCACCCGCGCACGCCTGTCTGCACTCGCGCTCGGCGCGATCGGCGTCGTCTACGGCGACCTCGGCACCAGTCCGCTGTACACGATGAAGGAAACCTTCGGCTCACGCGGCTTGCCGGTGGACGAGCCCAATGTGCTCGGCATCCTGTCGCTCGTGTTCTGGACGCTGATGCTGGTGGTGTCGATCAAGTACGCCTGCTTCATCATGCGCGCCGACAACCGCGGCGAGGGCGGCATCATGGCCCTGACCGCGCTGGCGCAGCGCGGCGTGCGCGAAAGCCGTCGCGTGTACTGGCTGGTGACGATGCTGGGCTTGTTCGGTGCGGCGCTGTTTTTCGGCGATGGCGTGATCACGCCGGCGATCTCGGTGTTGTCGGCGGTGGAGGGGTTGGAAGTCGTCGCGCCGCAGCTGAACCACTACATCGTGCCGATCACGATCGTGATCCTGCTGGGCCTGTTCTGGATCCAGAAGCGCGGCAGCGGGCGCGTCGGTGCGGTGTTCGGGCCGATCATGTGTGTCTGGTTCGTGGCCATTGCGCTGCTCGGCGTGATGCAGGTGGTCGAACATCCGTATGTGCTGAAGGCGCTGTCGCCGCACTATGCGGTGAATTTCTTCGTGCAGGTCGGCTGGCCCGCGTTCTTCGCGCTGGGTTCGGTGGTGCTGTGCATCACCGGTGCCGAGGCGCTGTACGCGGACATGGGGCATTTCGGCAAGCAGCCGATCCGCTGGGCATGGTTCGGTTTCGTGATGCCGGCGCTGGTGCTGAACTATTTCGGCCAGGGCGCGCTGCTGTTGTCCGATCCGGCCGCGGTCGAGAATCCGTTCTATCTGCTGGCACCCAAGGCGCTGCTGATTCCGTTCATCGTGCTGGCGACCGTGGCCACGGTGATCGCGTCGCAGGCGGTCATATCGGGCGCCTATTCGGTCGCGCGCGAGGCAATCCAGCTCGGCTTCCTGCCGCGCATGCAGATCCGCCACACCTCGCGCGAGACGATCGGCCAGATCTATCTGCCATGGATCAACCGCCTGTTGCTGGTGCTGACGCTGGCGGTCGTGATCGGTTTCCGTTCCTCGAGCAATCTCGCCGCCGCCTACGGCATCGCCGTGGTCGGCACCATGACGATCGACGCCGTGCTGGTCATGATCGTGTTCCGCCGCCTCTGGCACTGGAGCAATCCGCGCGTGTGGGCGGTCGGCCTGGTCTTCCTGATCGTCGACTTCGCCTTCCTGTCCGCCAATGCCGACAAGGTCGAGCACGGCGGATGGTTCCCGCTGGTGCTGGGTGCGGTCATGTTCACGGTCATGACCACCTGGCGGCGCGGCCGCGAACTGGTCATGCGCGAGGTGCGGCAGGCCGGCCTCGCGCTGGAGCCGTTCATCGCCTCCATCGCCATGCATCCGCCGCTGCGCGTGCCGGGCACGGCGGTGTTCCTGACCTCGAATGCGGAAGGCGTGCCGAATGCGCTGCTGCACAACCTCAAGCACAACAAGGTGCTGCATGAGCGCAATATCATTCTCACCGTGGTCACGGTCGACACGCCCGTGGCCGATGCCGATGAGCGCATGGAGACGCTGGCGCTCGGCGACAGTTTTTACAAGGTGACATTGCGCTTCGGCTTCGCCGAGGACGCGGATGTGCCGCAGACGCTGTTGTCGGTGGCCGATTGCGGACTGCCGTTCGACCTCATGGATACGACGTTCTTTCTCAGTCGCGAAAGCATCGTCGCGACCGATCGACCCGGAATGGCCCTGTGGCGCGACAAGCTGTTCGCCTTCCTGCAACGCAACGCGATGCCGGCGACCGCATTCTTCCGCATTCCCGGCAATCGCCTGATCGAGCTGGGCACGCAGGTGGAAATCTGATCCGCCGCGCCGCCGGCCTAAAAAAGGCCGGCGTGGTACGGCCGGTTTGCGCGGATACTGAACGCCGACTGCGAATGCACGCGTCTGCCGCTACCTTGGCGCAGGCAAGCCGGCGATAATCGATCAATTGCCACGCAAGAAGCCGCTTACCCGCTACATGGATCGCCTCACTTCCGCCAGCGCCAATCGCGAAGACGACTTGCTCGAGGCGTCGATCCGCCCGCAGCGTCTGGCCGAATACCTCGGCCAGGCCAGCGTGCGCGAGCAGCTCGGCCTGTCGATCGAGGCGGCCAAGCGCCGCGGCGAGGCGCTGGATCATGTGCTGATCTTCGGGCCGCCCGGCCTCGGCAAGACCACGCTTTCGCACGTCGTCGCCAACGAGCTTGGCGTCAATCTGCGCACGACGTCCGGCCCGGTGCTGGAGCGTCCCGGCGACCTTGCGGCGCTGCTCACCAACCTGCAGCCGCGCGACGTGCTGTTCGTCGACGAGATCCATCGCCTGTCGCCGATTGTCGAGGAGGTGCTGTATCCGGCGCTGGAAGACTTCCAGATCGACATCATGATCGGCGAGGGGCCGGCAGCGCGTTCGATCAAGCTCGACCTGCCGCCGTTCACGCTGGTTGGCGCGACCACGCGCGCCGGTCTCCTTACCGCGCCGCTGCGCGACCGCTTCGGCATCGTGCAGCGCCTCGAGTTCTACAGCCCGCTGGAGCTGGCGGCGATCGTGCGCCGCGCGGCGAAGATCCTCGGCATCGGCTGCGATGCCGACGGCGCCGCGGAAATCGCGCGCCGCGCCCGCGGCACGCCGCGCATCGCCAACCGGCTCTTGCGCCGCGTGCGCGACTACGCCGAAGTGCGCGCCGCCGGAACGATCACGCGCGACGCTGCGAATGCCGCGCTGGCCATGCTCAAGGTCGATGCCGAAGGATTCGATGCGCTCGACCGGCGCCTGCTGACCACGATCATCGACAACTTCGAGGGCGGCCCGGTCGGCGTCGAGTCGCTCGCCGCGGCGATCAGCGAGGAGCGCGGCACAATCGAGGACGTGCTCGAGCCCTTCCTGATCCAGCAGGGTTTCCTGGTGCGCACCGCGCGCGGGCGCATGGTCACGGGCAAGGCGTATCGGCATTTCGGACTGCCGTCGCCGCGCCGCGGCGGAGCGGCGGACCTGTTCGAGGCCGACCCGGCCAGCGGTGCCGCCGATGCGGCCGGCGGAAGGGACGAATGACCGGCCGGCAGCGTTCCTGCGCGGGCGGAAAGCCATTCTCCCTGCCAGTGCGAATCTATTGGGAAGACACCGACGCCGGCGGCGTCGTCTATCATGCGCGGTATCTGCACTTCCTCGAACGGGCGCGCACCGAATGGCTGCGCGCCGCAGGCATTGGCCAGCAGGAATTGCGCGAGAAGCTGGACGTTGCCTTTGTCGTGCATCGCATGGAACTGGACTTCCGCGCGCCGGCGCGACTGGACGAAGTCGCCGTCGCCACGGTCGAGCCGATCGAATGGCGCGCCGCCAGCTTTCTCGTGCGGCAGGAGCTGCGAAGTGAACCCGATGGCAAATTACTGGTCGAAGCGCGCGTGCGCATCGCCTGCATAGATGCGCGGCGATTCCGCCCGCGCCCGATTCCGCAACATCTGTTCGACGAGATCTTCCCGCGATGAACAATGAACTCAACGTCCTCGGCCTGATCCTTGGCGCCAGCCTGCCGGTCAAGCTCGTGCTCGGCATCCTGGTCGCCTTCTCGATCGCCTCCTGGTTCATCATCTTCCGCAAGAAGTCGATGCTCGACCGCGCTAACCAGAACGCGGACGAATTCGAGGAGCGGTTCTGGTCGGGCACCGACCTTGCCGGGCTGTTCAAGGAAATCACCAGCGGCGACGAGCGCATGACGGGCAGTGCCGCGATCTTCGAGGCCGGCTTCCGCGAATTCGCACGCCTGCGCCAGCGCCGCGCGGTCGATTCGCGCGCCTTGCTGGAAGGCGCGCAGCGCGCCATGCGCGTCGCGGCCGTGCGCGAAGGCGACCGCCTCGAGCGCAATCTGGAATTTCTCGCCAACGTGGGCTCGATCAGTCCCTACGTCGGCCTGTTCGGCACCGTTTGGGGAATCATGATCGCGTTCCAGGGCTTGGCCAACGTCAAGGAGGCAACCATTGCGATGGTGGCGCCGGGTATTTCCGAGGCGCTGATTGCAACGGCTATGGGACTGTTCGCGGCGATTCCCGCCGTGTGGGCGTACAACCGCTATTCCACGCGGCTGGAGCGCATGAACGTGCGCTACGACACCTTCGTCGAAGAGTTTTCCTCGATCCTCGCGCGCCAGGCAAACCTGGAAGACCAGGCGTGACGGTTGCGGCGGCGGGCTGATCGTCCGCCGATCCGCTGCCATTTCGTCCTCGGCCATCATTTCCAACGCCCGCCATGTCACTTTCCAATCGCCGCCCCAAGCGCAAACTCAAGGCCGAAATCAACGTCGTGCCGTA
>JASLGB010000019.1 GCA_030150315.1 Dokdonella sp.
CGCAGCACGGGGTGGTGGTGCGCGGTCGGCTGCAGGTATTGCCCGATCGTGACCATATCGACCGCATGCGCACGCAAATCGTTCAATGCGCCGTGTACCTGTTCCAGCGTTTCACCGAGCCCGAGCATGATGCCGGACTTGGTCGGAACTTCCGGATGCTGCGCCTTGAAGCGCTTGAGCAGGTCCAGCGACCAGTCGTAGTCCGCGCCCGGACGCACTTCGCGGTACAGCGCGCGCGGCGTCTCGAGGTTGTGGTTGAACACATCCGGCGGATGCGCGGCGAGTGCCTCGAGCGCGCGCTCCATGCGGCCCTTGCCGCGGAAGTCCGGGGTCAGGATCTCGATCTGGATGCCGGGGTTCTCGAAACGGACAGCCTGGATGCAGGCGGCGAAATGCGCCGCGCCGCCATCGCGCAGGTCGTCGCGGTCGACCGAGGTGATCACGACATACTTCAGGCCCATCTCGCGGATGGTGCCGGCCAGCTTCACCGGTTCCAGCGGATCGGGGGCGGCCGGACGGCCGTGTGCCACGTCGCAGAACGAGCAACGCCGTGTGCACACCTCGCCCAGCACCATGAAGGTCGCGGTGCCCTTGCCGAAGCATTCGTGAATGTTCGGACAGGACGCCTCCTCGCACACGGTGACGAGGCGGTTCTCGCGCAGCTTGGCCTTCAGCTTGGCCACTGCGTTGCCCGGCGGAATGCGCACGCGGATCCACGACGGTTTGCGCAAGGCGGGTGCCTCGGCAAAGGTCGCGCGATTCATGGCGATCTTGTCTTCGCCGAGCTGCTTCTCGACTACGGCCAGCGGGATGGTCTTGACGTCGGTCATGCGGGTTGCGCGACGCGCGAGGCGCCGTCCACATCGAGGGAGGGGAGGAGCGGCTCGGCGACCTGCATCGCCATGCCGAATTGACGCGCGAGCTCGCCGACGAGGACCTCTTCGACCCGTGCCGGCGAGCCCGGCCCGCCCAAGTCTAACATCTGGGTGACGGCCATACCCTCATAACCGCAAGGGTTGATGCGGCGGAACGGCTCCAGATCCATGCCGACGTTGAAGGCCAGTCCGTGGAACGAGCACCCGCGCCGCACACGCAGTCCGAGCGCGGCGATCTTGGCTTCGCCGACGTACACCCCGGGCGCACCGTCGCGCCGCGTGGCGACGATGTTCCATTCACCGAGTGTGTCGATGATCGCCTGCTCGATGCGGCAGACCAGCTCGCGCACGCCGATCTTCAGCCGGCGCAGGTCGAACAGCGGATAGGCCACGATCTGTCCGGGGCCGTGGTAGGTCACCTGACCGCCGCGATCGACCGGCACCACCGGAATCTCGCCTGGCATCAGCACATGCTCCCACTTGCCGGCTTGGCCGAGGGTGAACACGGGATCGTGCTCCAGCACCCATAGCTCGTCGGGCGTTTCGGCATCACGACGATCGGTGAACGCCTGCATCGCACGCCAGACGGGTTCGTAGGGTTGGCGCCCGAGGCGGCGCACGGTAACGGAATGGGGCATGGAATCTGAGATGGGCATGTCGCAGGCGATCACAACCGGTCGTTGACCGGAACCACGAGGCATGCGAGCGTGGCAGCAACGCCAACAGGGAGAGGTGCCATGGAACGCAGGCTGCTCGGACTGAGCATCGTACTCGTTTTCGTTAGCGGCATCGGCGGCACCAGCGGGATATCCAACGCCACTGGGGTCGAGCCGATTCACGCCGCGGACGATCCCGCGGCGGAACAGGTCCTGGATGACTACACCAGGACGCAGCAGGCGCTATTGGACGCGCTGCGCGAAGATCCTTCACCGCGCGTGCAAGTGCTCGCACGCAGTGTCTACCTCGACGAAGACGCCGCCGCCAACGCGCTGCGCCCCAAACGCGCCGACGTCGCTTCCCGCGCCGCCCAGCTCGCTCCGGACGATGCCTTCGTGCAGTGGATCGCCGCCTCCGGCGGCAACTACTACAGCAGCCAATGCGGCCCGACGCAGTGGCCCGTGGCCGAGGTCGCCAACCTCATCCGGCTGGAACCCGACAACGCCGGCGCCCTGCTCTACGGTGTCGCGCTGGCGCAGGTGCAAGGCAACGCGGAGGCGCTCGACGCCTCCCTCGCACGAATGGCGGCAGCGACACAGGCCACCGATCACAGCGGCGAGGAAATCGCGCTCTGGCGCCAGTTGCACGCCTCCACGCCGGCCGTGCGTCAGAGCGACCCGTTCATCCAGTCCATGGGCGAGAAGGCCAACACGGACGTCGCGGCATTGCGCTTCGCGCAGCAGCGCACCCAGTTCCGATCCTCATCGGCGGCCTCCGCCGTGCAGGCGGCATGCAAGCCCGATGCGCAGTCCGAGCGCACCTGGCAACGCCTCGGCTGGTGTGCCGATGCCGGTCGCCTGCTCGCTTCGAGCGGCAACAGTTTCGCCCTGCGCGAACTCGGCCTGAAGCTGCTCGATGCCACCGGCAACGACAGCGCCGACCTGAAACACCGGAACGAATGGATGAAGGCCAACGAGGCCAGCCCTCGTGCCCTTTCCAACGACAAGGAACTCGAAGCCGCCCTGCTCGACTGGCGCGGCTCACCCAGCGACATCACCGCCACCGAACGTCGCATGGCACGACGGGGCATCCCACGGGATGCCCCTGCCGG
>JASLGB010000022.1 GCA_030150315.1 Dokdonella sp.
GCCAGCCGTCTGCTGCTTGCCGATGCAGCGCGCGCGGTGCTCGAAGACCGCCATTTCACCGACCTGCCACAGTTCCTGCAGCCGGGCGACCTGCTGGTGTTCAACGACACGCGCGTGCTGCCGGCGCGCCTGTTCGGGCACAAGGAAAGCGGCGGCGCGGTCGAGATCCTGATCGAGCGCGTCACCGGCGCGCACGAGGCGCGCGCGCAACTGGGCGTCAGCAAGAAGCCCAGGCCGGGTGGCCGCATCGTGCTGGCCGACGGCAGCGCGGTGACCGTGCTCGGTCGCGATGGCGAATTCTTCCAGCTGCGCTTCGACGAGTCCGAGCCGCTGGAGACGCTGCTGTCGCGCCTCGGGCGCATGCCGCTGCCGCCGTACATCGAACGCGATGCCGATCGCGCCGACGACGAGCGCTACCAGACCGTGTTCGCGCGCGAGGCCGGAGCCGTCGCGGCGCCGACGGCGGGGCTGCATTTCGACGAGGCGCTGCTGGCGACCTTGCGCGATCACGGCATCGATTTCGGCTACGTCACCCTGCATGTCGGCGCCGGTACTTTCCAGCCCATGCGCGCGGAGCGGCTGGAAGATCACGCCATGCACCGCGAATGGCTCAACGTTGGCGCCGAGCTGGTGGAAAAGATCCGCCACACGCGCGAGCGCGGCGGCCGCGTGGTCGCGGTCGGCACCACGGTCGTGCGTGCGCTGGAATCGAGCCTGCGCGACGGTGAGGTCGCGCCGTTCGCCGGCGAGACGCAGATCTTCATCTTCCCCGGCTATCGCATCCGCAGCGTGGATGCGCTGGTGACCAATTTCCATCTGCCCGAATCGACCCTGTTGATGCTGGTTTCCGCCTTCGCCGGGCGCGACTTCATCCTCGATGCCTACCGCCACGCGGTGGCGCAGCGGTACCGTTTCTTCTCGTATGGCGATGCCATGCTGATCCTCCCGGCCGGTGGCGATGCGCGACCGGCAGGCGCGGGCGGATAGCTGGAGTCGGCACACACGGCGTGAAGGGTCGGCACAGGCGGGAAGGCCACCTCAGGCTGCAAGCGGGCTGGACGAGGGCGCTGCCGACTGCGGACACGGCAATCCGTGCCTCGGCCCGCGCCGGGACGGTACGCCGCGTCCGCTATGATGTGCGGTTTCCCGGCATCGAATCCGATCCATGCATTTCGACCTTCTTGCCACCGATGGCGTCGCGCGCCGCGGGCGATTGAGCTTCCCGCGCGGAACGATCGAGACCCCGGCCTTCATGCCGGTCGGCACCTACGGTTCGGTCAAGGCGATGACGCCGCAGAACCTGCTCGACATCGGCGCCGAAATCATCCTCGGCAACACCTTCCATCTGTTCCTGCGTCCCGGACTCGACGTGATTGGCGAGTTCGGCGGCCTGCACCGCTTCATCGGCTGGGACAAGCCCATCCTCACCGATTCGGGCGGCTTCCAGGTGTTCTCGCTGGCGCACAAGCGCAAGATCACCGAGGAAGGCGTCACCTTCGCCTCGCCCGTCGATGGCTCCAGGGTGTTCCTGTCGCCGGAAGTGTCGATGCAGATCCAGCGCACGCTGGATTCGGACATCGTCATGATCTTCGACGAATGCACGCCGTATCCGGCAACCGAGCAGGTCGCGCGCGAGTCGATGGAGCTGAGCCTGCGCTGGGCCGAGCGCTCGCGGCGCGCGTTCAATGATCAGCACAACCCGAATGCGCTGTTCGGCATCGTGCAGGGCAGTGTGTATCCGGCCCTGCGCCAGCGTTCCGCGCAGGCGCTGAAGGACATCGGTTTCGACGGCTACGCGATCGGCGGTCTTGCGGTCGGCGAGCCCGAGGCCGAGCGCAATGCGATGCTCGAACACGTCGAGCCGCTGCTGCCGCGCGACAAGCCGCGTTATCTGATGGGCGTCGGCCGGCCCGAGGATCTGGTTGAAGCCGTCCGACGCGGCGTGGACATGTTCGACTGCGTGATGCCCACGCGCAATGCGCGCAATGCGCACCTGTTCACCCGGCACGGCACCTTGCGCATCCGCAACGCCAAATTCGAGCGCGACACGCGCCCGCTGGACGAGGAGTGTGCCTGCTACACCTGTCGCTCGGGATTCAGCCGCGCCTACCTGCGCCATCTGGACCGCTGCGGCGAAATGCTCGGCCCGCAACTGGCGACCATCCACAACCTGCACTATTACCAGGAACTCATGCGCGGCCTGCGCGAAGCCATCGCCGAAGGGCGGCTGGATTCGTTCGTGGCGGCGTTCTACGCCGCGCGATCCGGCACGGACGCTTGATTTTGCGGCGCAACGCGCCACGTCCCGTTGGCGTGGCATAATCGCCGACCTTTTGTTGGGGACGGTCGCTCCGTTCCCGTCCTTCCGTTGGAGTTCCCATGGATTTCTTCATTTCCAGCGCGTATGCGCAGGCGGCCGCTCCGGCGGCGGCACCGAATACCGGCATCCTCAACCTTGGCTTCATGGTTGTGCTGTTTGGCGTGTTCTATTTCTTGCTGATCCGCCCGCAGATGAAGCGCGCCAAGGAACAGCGCGCGATGATCTCCGCGCTCGCCAAGGGCGATGAGGTGCTGACCAGCGGTGGCCTGCTCGGCCGGATCGATGACATCGCCGAGCAGTTCCTGACGCTGGAACTCGCGCCGGGCGTGGTCGTCAAG
>JASLGB010000448.1 GCA_030150315.1 Dokdonella sp.
TTTCGCGCCGATCGTGGTGTCGCCTGCCTATCGCTTCCCGGCGGTCGGTTTCGACGGGCCGGACTTCATCAATCTTGCCGCCGGCATCGACAGCGACCTCGATCCGCAGGCTCTGAACGACTGGCTGCATGCACTGGAAGACCGCCACGGCCGCCGCCGCGACGTGCCTCGCTTCTCCAGCCGCACGCTCGATGTCGACATCGTGCTGTTCGGCGATCGCGTGCTCAGCGGCCCGGGCAACCTGCAGATTCCGCGCGGCGATCTGGCGCATGCGTTCGTGCTGCAGCCGTTGGCCGACATCGCGCCCGACGTGCGCGAACCGCTCGGCGGCCGCCGGCTGCGCGAGCTGTGGGCCGAGTGCACGGAAAGCCCCGGCGAGCGGGTGGTTTTGCGCGCGCCATGACTGGCGCGGCAGCGCCGCGAATGGTGCAATGGACGGATCGACAACACAGGGGAGAGGAACGATGGGCCGTATCGCGCGGAGTTGGGCGCTGATCAAGGCAAGCGCCGGTGTACTGAATTCGAATCGCGGATTGCTGGTGTTCCCGCTGTTGTCGGGCATCTGCGCGTTGCTGGTCGTGGCCAGCTTCTTCGTGCCGCTTGGCGTGCTCGGCGGGTTTGCGATGCTGGACGGCGAACACGCGCCGGCATGGCTGTGGCCGTTCCTGTTCCTGTTCTACCTCGTGCAGTATTTCGTGATCTTCTTCTTCAACGCCGCGCTGGTCGGCGCCGCGCGCATGCATCTGGATGGCGAGACGCCAACCGTCGGTGACGGCCTGCGCATCGCCACCGCGCACTGGCGCGAGATCTTCGGCTACGCGCTGATCGCGGAAACGGTCGGCCTGCTGCTGCGGATGGTCGAGGAGCGCGCCGGCTTCATCGGGCGCTGGATCATCGGCCTGATCGGCGTGGCATGGTCGGTGGCGACGTTTCTCGCGGTGCCGGTGCTGGTCAACGAGCAGGTCGGCCCGATCGACGCGGTCAAGCGCAGCGCCGAGCTGCTCAAGAAGACCTGGGGCGAGAACCTTGCCGGCAACATCGGCATGGGGCTGGTGTTCGGTCTGTTCTTCGTCCTCTGGGTGGTCGGTTGCGGCACCCTGATGGGAATGGTGGCCTCGCATTCCGCCGTGGCGGCGATCGCCGTGGGCCTGCTCCTGCTGATCGGCGTGCTGGCGATCGTGCTGGTGCAAAGCGCCTTGCAGGGCATCTATTCGGCCGCGCTGCATCGCTATGCCGACCTCGGCGATGCCGGCGACGGCTTCGAGCCGGCGCTGATTTCCGGCGCCTTCAAGGTCAAGGCCTGACACGGCGCGCCGGCGGCGGCAGCACGCCGCCGGCGCCTCTGTCCATCTGGAGAATCCCTAGGTTACGCCACCGTATGGTCGTGACTAAGATGACCCATGTCGCGCCAGGGGAGAGCTGCGCGTCGGTCGGAGGGTTCTCGAAGTGTCGCGTCTTCTTGCCCAATTGTTCGCTGCGGTTCCGGCCGTCGCGTTCTTTTCGCGTCGCAGCGAGCCGCAGCGCGCTGGCGCGCCGGCATCGGTCGCACCGATCGTCGATGTGCCGGTGCGTTACCGCCCGCGTCTGGTGGCGCAACTGCTGTCCGACCACGAAACCCTGCGCGCCCTGATGCGCAAGCTGCTCGGCGCGTCGTGCGACCGCAACGACGATGTGCGCATCCGTTGCCTGCGCGACGTCGCACTGGCGTTTCGCAACGCCGGCCTGCTCAAGGCCACGCAGCTGTATCCGTACCTGCGCTGGGGGCTGGAAAAAGACCGCTTCGCGGCGCGTCAGTTCGCCGCGATGCACGCCGATGTGTTGCGTTCCTCCACGCGCATCGAAGCCACGTTCGAGGAATACCTCGACGGTCCGTGGCTGGGCGAGCAGCGACAGCGTTTCGTCGACGACATGGTGCGCATCGCCAACCTGATTTCCGCCTCGCTGAAACAGGAAGAAGCCGGACTGTTTCCGCTGTACATGCCGCCGGGGCAGTATCGCCACGTCCTTGGCGCGCGGCACTGAGCGCAGCTGCGTTTCCTATCCGGCCAGATGCCGGCCGCCATCCACGCGGATGACCTCGCCGGTCACGAAGGCGGCATCGCGCAGCAGCCACAGCACGGTCGAGGCGATATCGTCCGGCTCGCCCATGCGGGCGAGTGGCGTGCGCTCCAGCAGCGCCTGCTTTTCCTCGTCGGGCTTGCCCGACTCCGGCCACAGCACGGCGCCTGGCGCGATGCCGTTCACGCGCACGGCGGGGGCCAGTTCCAGCGCCAGCGCGCGCGTTGCCGCGGCCAGCGCGGCCTTGGCCATGCCATAGACGCTGTAGTTGGCGAGCGGGCGCTCGGCATAGATGTCGATCAGGTTCACGATCGCGCCGCGCTGAGCCGCCAGATGCGGCGCGGCCGCCTGCGCCAGCAGCAGCGGAGCGCGCGCATTCACGGCGAACGACGCCTCCCAGTCCGCTGCCGTGATGCGGCCGAACGGCGTTGGTTCGAAGGTGGAGGCGTTATTGACCAGGCCGTCGAGGCGGCCGAAGCGCGCGATTGCGGCGTCCACCAGCGGCGCCAGCCGCGCCGCGTCGGCGAGATCGGCCTGCAGCACCAGCGTGCTGCGCGGCCGTGCCTGTTCCAGTTCTGCCGTCAGCGCGTCCAGATCGGCGCGCGAATGACGGCAGTGCAGCGCCAGATCGTAGCCCGCGGCATGCAGGGTCCTGGCGATGGTCGCGCCGATGCGGCGCGCGGCACCGGTGACGAGAACGACCGGGCGTTCGTGCATCGTTGAGTTCTCCCGGCCGGTCGTTATGCTGGCCTCTTTTCGAGAGTGCCGCAGAACGCGGCACCGGGCCAGCCTTGAACCACGACCTTCCCGAACCCGGCGCCGACGAGCGCGACCTGTCCGAGCGCCTTTCCGAACAGCTCCGCGCGGAGATCGCCGCCAACGGCGCGATGCCGTTCTCGCGCTACATGGCGCTGTGCCTTTATGCCCCCGGACTCGGCTACTACAGCGCCGGACGCACCAAGTTCGGCGCGGCCGGCGACTTCGTGACCGCGCCTGAACTGGGCGACCTGTTCGCGCGCACCGTCGCGCGCGCGTTGGCGCCGACCCTGCGCGAACTCGGCGCCGAGGCGGATTTCCTCGAACTCGGCGGCGGCAGCGGCGCGTTCGCGCTGGCGGCCCTGCGCGAGTTTGCCGCGCTCGATGCGCTGCCGCGGCGTTATCGCCTGCTCGAACCCAGCGCCGACCTGCGCCAGCGCCAGCGCGAACGCGCCCCGGCCGAGCTCCCGCCGGAACTGCCCGCGCGCATCGAATGGATCGACGCGCCGCCCGAACAGGCCTGGCGCGGCGTGCTGTTCGCCAACGAAGTTGTCGATGCCGTGCCTGTAACGCGTTTCACCCTCATCGATGGCGAGGTGTTCGAGGAACACGTCGCGCTCGACGGCACACGTCAGGTGCGTGCGGATCGCCCCGCCGACGGCCTCGTCGCCGGCGCCGTGCGCCATGTCGAGCGCGAACTCGGCACGCCGTTCGCCGACGGCTACCGCTCGGAAATCCTGCCGCAGCTGCCGTATTGGATGCAGGCCATTGCCAGCACGCTGGAAACCGGCGCGATGCTGTTTGCCGACTACGGCTATGTGCGGCGCGAGTTCTATCTGCCGGAGCGCCGCGACGGCACGCTGATCTGCCACTACCGGCACCGCGCGCTCGGCGATGCATTGCACTGGCCGGGCCTGCTCGACATCACCGCCTCGGTCGACTTCACCGCGCTGGCCGAGGCCGGCGTCGGCGCCGGATTCGACTTCGTCGGCTATGCGGCGCAGGGCGCGTTCCTGCTCGCCAGCGGCCTGGCCGATGTCATCGCCGAGCACGAAGCGGAACCCGAACTCGCGCGCCTGCGCCGCGTTGCCGAAGCCAAGCGCCTGACCTTGCCGGGCGACATGGGCGAGCGCTTCCAGGTCATCGCGTTCTCACGCGGCATCGACACCGTGCTGCCCGGCTTGCGCGCGGTCGACCAGTCGCGACGCTTGTGATCCGGCGATGCTGCTGACGCGCCTGGTCGACTTTGCGATATCGCCGCTCGGCCTCGGCCTGTTCTGCGCGCTGGTGCTCTGGCGCACGCGCGGTCGACGCCGCTGGCGCTGGCTGTGGCATCTGGCGTTCGGACTGGGGCTGGTCTGCGTGGCGCTGGCGACCTCGCCGGGCGCACGAGTCCTGGTCGGACTGCAGGAGCAGCGCATCGCTGCGGATCTGTGCGAACCTGGCGACAGCGCGCCGGTCGTGCTGCTCGCCGGCGGCCTGCGGCGCGCGCCGTTCCATGCCGGCGACGTCGCTGCGCTCAGCGATGCCAGCCTGCGCCGCAGCATCGACGCGGCGACGCTGGCACAGATCGATCCGCGTACCGCCTTCGTCATCAGCGGCGGCAGCTGGCCGGGCGAGAACGTGGCCGAAAGCACGCTGATGGCGGCGCTGATGCAGCGCCTCGGCGTGCCGGGCGATGCGATCCGCACCGAAACCGGATCGCGCACGACCTGGCAGAACGCCGTCAACGTGCGCGCGCTCGATCCGCCGCTGCCGAACCGGGTGCGGCTGGCGACTTCCGCCGCGCACATGCCGCGCTCGCTGCTGGCCTTCCGTGCGGCCGGCTTCGTGCCCTGTGCATTGCCGCTGGATGTGCGCGCCGCGCCGATGCGCAACGCCACCGACCTGCTGCCGAGTGGCGGCGCGATGGCTCTCAGTACCGCCGTGTTGCACGAATGGGTCGGCGAAATCGCCTACCGGCTGCGCACACGCTTCACGTCGTCGACGCCTTCAGCGCCTTGATCGCGCGCATGCGGTCGCGGCGGATCGCCTCGCCCAGCTTCGGCCCGGCAAGCCCCTTGTCCAGAAATGGTTTGGCGTCGATCGCCGCCGCTGCCTCGCGCGCGGCGTGCAGGAATGCGGCCTGCGGATAGTCGCCCTCGGACAGGCCCAGGCGGCCGCGCTTGTCGGCTTCGCAGGC
>JASLGB010000034.1 GCA_030150315.1 Dokdonella sp.
CTCCGCGAGGGCGGCGCGACGCACGCGCCAGCCCTCGCGGAGTCGCAGGCATGAGCATCGACGTCACCGGCATCCATTACACCTACGGCGACGCGCCGGCGCTGCGCGGCATCGACCTGCGCGTGGAGTCTGGCCAGCTGCTGGCCCTGCTCGGGCCTTCCGGCTGCGGCAAGACGACCTTCCTGCGCATCGTCGCCGGACTGGAGTTCCCGCAGCGCGGCAGCGTCGCGTTCCACGGTCGCGACGTGACCACCATCAGCGCGCAGGCGCGCCGCGTCGGCTTCGTGTTCCAGCACTACGCGCTGTTCAATCATCTTTCAGTATTCGAGAACGTCGCGTTCGGCCTGCGCGTGCGGCGCTGGCGCCTGCGCCCGAAACGCGCGGAAATCACGCGCAAGGTGCGCGAGCTGCTCGACCTGGTGCAGCTGGGCGAACTGGCCGCGCGCTTTCCCGCGCAGCTTTCCGGCGGCCAGCGCCAGCGTGTGGCACTGGCGCGCGCGCTGGCGGTCGAGCCGGAAATCCTGCTGCTCGACGAGCCGTTCGGCGCGCTCGACACGCGTGTGCGCACCGAGCTGCGGCGCTGGCTGCGCAGCCTGCACGAGCGCCTCCACACCACCGGCCTTTTCGTCACGCACGACCGCGACGAAGCCTTCGAGCTGGCCGATCGCATCGCGGTGATGAACGCCGGCCGCATCGAGCAGGTCGCCGATGCGCGCACGCTGCACATGCAGCCGGCCAGTCCGTTCGTGTGCCGCTTCCTCGGCGAGGTCAACGAGCTGCCGGCCGCGCTGCACGCGCACTGGAGCGGCATCGACGATCCGCATGTCACCGCGTTCGTGCGTCCGCACGATCTCGATTTCAGCAGCAGCGGCGACCACGACGCGCACAACCAGGGCGTGCGCATCCAGAGCGTGCGCGATCTCGGCGCCAGCGTGCGCGTCGAGGCGCGCCATTCGGCCCTGGCCGAGCCGCTGGTCGCAGTGATGGAGCGCGATCGCCACGCCGGCAGCGGCCTCGTTGCCGGGCAGCCGGCGACCCTCGTCGCGTGCCGCTCGGTGTTCTTTCGCGGCGACGCGCCGGTGGACGCGCCGCAGCAGGCCGACCGTGCGCTGCGCGACATCCTGACAGCACGCTCCTGAGTCGCGCAGCGGCATCGCGAACGCGGTTCTGACAACGGCTTAACGCCGATCTCAGAACCGGGCACGGACAATCCGCGCCCCTGAACACCGCCGTGAGTCCGATGCCGATGTCCCGCCGCCGCTCCGCGTGGCGCTTTGTGCTGCTGTCCGTTCTTGCCGCGCCTGCCGCTGCGCAGGATCCGGCCCCGGCCTGGCTCGGCGAGCCGCCAAGGCTGGCCTTTTCCTTGCCGGATACGCTGCCCGGCGACGACGCGACCGCCACGGACACGGTCGCCGCAGCGCAGGCGGTGCAGTTCAATCCGCTGGATCGCAATCAGGTCGTGCACGCCTATCGTTCGATCTACCTCCCGCAGGGCACCGTTGCTGACGGCTGGAACGGCAACGTCGCCGCCTGCAATGCCGGCACCACTTCGACCGCGTATCGCCAGGCCACGATCGATCGCGTCAATTTCTTCCGCGTGCTGGCCGGGCTGCCCGGCAATGTGAGCCTTGCCGGTGGCGCCATGGCCGAGGCCACACAGCAGGCCGCGCTGCTGTTCAGCGCCAACGGCCGGCTCGACCACAGCCCGCCATCGGACTGGCGTTGCTGGAGCGCCGCCGGTGCCGAAGGCGCGTGGAACGCGAACATCGCGCTCGGCTCGCGCCTCAGCGCGCCGAACGCGGTCACGCTGTACATGGAGGAACGCGGCACCAGCAACGACAGCGTCGGCCACCGCCGCTGGATCCTGTTTCCGCCGCAGGTGCGCATGGATTCCGGCTCGATCCCGCAAGGCTCGAACGCCGCCCATGCGCTGTGGGTATACGGCCCGTTCGGCACGCGTCCGGCCACGCCGAACGGTGTGGCGTGGCCTTCACGCGGCTATGTGCCGTGGAGCTTGCTGCCGGCGCAGTCGAATCGCTGGTCGTTCTCGTGGCCGGGCGCCGACTTCAGCGACGCGCAGGTCAGCATGACGCGCAACGGCGTGGCGCTGGGCGCGGTCGCCTACGAGCGCCTCGCCAACGGCTTCGGCGACAACACCCTGGTCTGGCGGCCGCAGGGCGTGACCTATGCCAAACCCGGCGCCGACGTGAGCTACCGCGTCACGATCAGCGGCCTGCGCGGCGGCACGATTCCGGCGACGATCCAGTACGAGGTGATCGCGATCGACCCCGACGCGGCCGTCGATGCGCTGTTCGCCAACCGTTTCGAACGCTGAACGACCCGTTTCCCGATTCGCCAAATCCGGCGCGTTCGGCGCCGCTGGCGGCAGCTAGAATCGGACGCTCATCCGCCATGCGGGCCCGTCCCATGCGCATCCTGATCTTCCTCGTTGGCCTCGCGCTCGGCGCCACGGTATCGGCCTCCCCGAGCGAGCGCCTGCTGAGCGCCGCGCAACTCGATCAACTGGACACGCTCGCCGTCGGCGACAGCGCCGTCGTCGCGGCGTTTCCCGACGGCCACGGCGGCCACGGCCGCATCCGTTTCACGCGCATCGACGTGTACGCGCCGGAGTCGCGGGTGCTTGTTATCGGCTCCGACGGAACGCAGGAACTGCCGCCGAGCCAGCGCGTGCAACTGCTCGGCGACGGCGACGGCATGCGCGTGCACCTGGCCTTCGATCGCGGCTTCCGCAACGTCGCCGGCTCCGGCTGGTCGGCCGCCGGCAGCTTCGACATCCGCTCGCAGGCGGCGAGCCTGCTCGTGCAACCGAGCGAGAACGCGCTGCCACCGGGCGTGACGCCGCAGGTGCTGGGCACCGACGACGGCCTGCCCAACCCGTTCGCGCCGGCGGAGTCGCCGATCGTGCTGGACATGGCGGCCGTGACGATGGTGCCGCGCACGGCGATCGTGGCGGTGGATGTCGACCGCGAGCTGCTGGTGAATCGTTTCGGCGGCGTCGCCGCCGCCAACCAGAACGCCGCGCGCGACTGGATCGCCGACCTGTTCGGTTCGATGAACGTGATGTACCAGCGCGATCTCGACCTGACCCTCGTGCAGGGCACGGTGATCCTGCGCACCGGCACCACGCCGTATTCGATTGCCGCCAACACGCAGGCCAACGGCAGCGACCTCAACAACTTCGGCGCCTACTGGATGGCTCACCACGCCAGCGTGCCGCGCGCATTCGCGATGCTGCTGTCGGGCCAGATGAGCAGCGGCAACAACGCCTCGGGCATCGCCTGGATCAATTCGTATTGCCAGAAAGGCACCACCGGCAACGGCAACACCTACGGCAGCTACAGCGTGACCAAGGTATTCACCAACCCCGGCATTTCGGTCGAAAGCTCGGCGCGCGTCGTGGCCCACGAACTGGGCCACAACTTCGGCGCCGCGCACACGCATTGCACGAGCGCATCGACCGGTGCGTGGCCATCGTCGACCGGCACGATCGACACCTGCCACACCGGCGAGGACATGACCGGCGGCGCCTGCTACAGCGGCACGACGAGCTGTCCGACAAGCGGCCCCGGCGCGCCGGTCGGCACGCTCATGAGTTACTGCAACATGATCCACTGCGGCAGTGGCGGCCAGAACGTGATGCAGCTCCACCCCGCGCAGATCACGACGCTGTCCGCCCTGATCGCCGCCAACACGCCGTCGTGCCTGACGGTCGCCACCGACCTCATCTTCCGCAACGGCTTCGAGCGCTGAGCCTCAGCCGCGCATCAGCGTCGACTTGCCGAACAGGCTTTCGACCAGATCCACCGCCAGCAACGCGGTCTGGTTGCGCACGTCGAGCGCGGGGTTGAGCTCGACAATGTCGAGCGAGCGCATCAGGCCGGTGTCCGCGATCATTTCCATGCACAGCTGCGCTTCGCGGTAGTTCGGGCCGCCTGGGATCGTGGTACCGACGCCCGGCGCGATCGACGGGTCGAGGAAATCCACGTCGAAGCTGACGTGCAGATGGGTATCGGCATCGACGCCTTCGAGCGCCGCGTTCATCACGCGCATCATTCCGCGCTCGTCGATGTAGCGCATGTCGTAGATGTCCAGCCCGGCTTCCTTGACCAGACGCTTCTCGCCCGGATCGACCGAGCGGATGCCGATCTGGCGGATCGCGTCGGTGGCGAGCATCGGCGACGGACCGGCCAGCTCGGTGAGTTCGCGCGGGCCGTGACCGCACAGGCAGGCGACCGGCATGCCGTGCACATTGCCCGACGGCGTGATCGACGAGGTGTTGAAATCGGCGTGCGCATCCAGCCACAGCACGCGCAGCTTCTTGCCGTTTTCGCGACAGTGGCGCGCGACCGCGCCGATCGAGCCGATTGCCAGGCAATGGTCGCCGCCGAGCAGGATCGGCAAGCGGCCGCCGTCGAGTTCCGCGCCGACTGCCTCGGCCACCGCGCGGTTCCACGCGACCACTTCGGCCAGATGCCGGTAGCCGTCGCTCGGCGGCAGCCCCGGATTGGCCGGGCCGGTGACGTTGCCGCGGTCCGCCACGTCCAGGCCGCGCGCGCGCAGCGCCTCGCCGAGACCGGCCACGCGCAGGGCCTCGGGCCCCATGACCGCTCCGCGGTGGCCGGCGCCGATGTCGGTCGGTGCGCCGATCAGGGAAATCGCTGGAAACTGATGCATGTGCTTGCTCGCGCCGGTGGCGCGCCCGTTGATGGAA
The DNA here is from genome assembly GCA_030150315.1 of Dokdonella sp. Taxonomy (GTDB): domain Bacteria; phylum Pseudomonadota; class Gammaproteobacteria; order Xanthomonadales; family Rhodanobacteraceae; genus Dokdonella_A. The sequence goes on from JASLGB010000034.1 coordinate 4,733, forward strand.
AACGGGGATTTTCCGCGATGCGGCGACGGGCGTCACGCCCGGGCGCAGGATCAGCCGAACTGGCGACCGCTGCGATCCGGCCGCGCGACGTTGGCGCGCAGCACGGCGAGCAGGCGATCCGGGCCTTCGGCCTTGCCGACCGCGTCGTCGCAGCCCGACGCAATCGCCTCGCGGCGCAGC
>JASLGB010000060.1 GCA_030150315.1 Dokdonella sp.
CGAAAGGCGCTCCTGGAAACTCGTGCGGCGCGCTTCGGTGATCTGTGCCGACAACTGCTGGGAGTCGAGCGCCATCAGTTTCGCGCGCTTGATCTCCGCCTCGAGCGCCGCCGCCTGCTTGGTCAGATCAACGCGCTGCGCGGCGATGTCGGGGGCTTCGTTGCTGCCTTTCGGCGGCGCCGGACCCAGCTCGTCGAGCTGTGCCTGGACGGCCGCAAGCTTCGGCGCGCGATCGGCAAGGAGGGTGTCGGCCTGCGCCGCGAGCGTGTTGGCGATTTCCCGGAACTCGCCAAGGCGGGCATCGTCGATGTCACCGTTGCCCAATTCCTTGCGGATATCGGCGGTCTGCTGGCGCGCGCCCTCGGGCGTGGCGGCCACGTCCGGCGGTTGTGTCTTGGCGGCGGGATCGGGTGTCTGCTGCGCGAAGCACGGCAACACCAGCCAGGCGAGCAGGAAGGGAAGCAGGCGTTTGGACGTCATCGGCGCATGATCGAAGCGCCCGCGTGGCGCGTCAATCGCGCGCGGCCCATGGTTGGCTCCGCTTCATCGAAGCCCCGGCACCGGCGTTGCGCCGGTGCCGGTTTCCGATCACATCGTCATCGGGTTCGGCTTGTTCGGATCAAGCTTCCACAGCTCGATCGCGCGCACCACGTCCTCGCGCTTCATCTTGCCGTCGTCGGCAAGTGCGCAAATCGCGGCATGCGCAACCCAGTGGCGGTCGACCTCGAAGAAGTCGCGCAGGTGCGCACGCGTGTCGCTACGTCCGTAGCCGTCGGTGCCCAGCACCGTGTAGCGCTTGCCGTTGGGCATGAACGCACGGATCTGGTCGGCAAATTCGCGCACGTAGTCGGTCGCGGCGATGGCCGGTCCCTCGCGTCCGTCGAGGCAGGCCGTGACGTGTGCCATGCGCGGCGACTTCTCCATCGGATGCAGGCGGTTCCAGCGCTCCACGTCGAAACCGTTGCGGCGCAGCTGCGAGAAGCTCGGGCAGGACCAGATGTCGCTGACGACACCGAATTCCTTTTCCAGAAGCTCGGCCGCGGCGATCACTTCGCGCAGGATCGTGCCGGAGCCGAGCAGCTGCACGCGCAGTTGGCCCTTCTTCGGCTTGCCGCCATCCTTGAGCAGGTACATGCCCTTGATGATGTCGGCCTCCACGCCCTCCGGCATATCCGGGTGCGTGTAGTTTTCGTTCATCACGGTGATGTAGTAGTAGACGTCTTCCTGCTCGCGCATCATGCGGCGCGCACCGTCCTGCAGGACCACGGCCAGCTCGTAGGAGAAGGTCGGGTCGTAGGAGATGCAGTTGGGAATGTTGCCGGCCGCCAGATGCGAGTGGCCGTCCTGATGCTGCAGGCCTTCACCGTTCAGCGTGGTGCGCCCGGAGGTTCCGCCGATCAGGAATCCGCGGCAGCGCAGGTCGCCGGCCGCCCAGGCGAGATCGCCAACGCGCTGATGGCCGAACATCGAGTAGTAGATGTAGAACGGCAGCATCGGCACGTTGGAGATCGAGTAGCTCGACGCCGCGGCCATCCACGCGCTGATCGCGCCCGGCTCGGTGATGCCTTCCTGCAGCACCTGTCCCTTCTGGTCTTCGCGGTAGTACATGAGCTGGTCGGAATCGACCGGCTTGTACTTCTGGCCAAACGGCGCGTAGATGCCGATCTGGCGGAACAGGCCTTCCATGCCGAAGGTGCGTGCCTCGTCGGCAACGATCGGCACGATGTGCGGCGCCAGCTCCTTGTCGCGCAGCAGCAGGTTCATGCCACGCACCAGCGCCATCGTGGTCGAGATCTCGCGCTCGCCACTGCCCTGGGTGATCTGCTTGAAAGCGTCGAGGTCGGGCACCGAGATCGAGCTGCTCTTGGTGCGGCGCTGCGGCAGGAAACCGCCCAGCGCATTGCGCCGCTCCATCATGTACTGCACTTCCGGCGAATCCTTGCCGGGGTGGAAGTACGGCACGTCGGCCAGCTTGTCGTCGGACACCGGAATGTTGAAGCGGTCGCGGAATGCGCGCACGGAATCCTCGTCCAGCTTCTTCTGCTGGTGCGTCGGGTTCTGCGATTCGCCGGCTGCGCCCATGCCGTACTCCTTGACCGTCTTGGCCAGGATCACCGTCGGCATGCCCTTGGTCGTGGTTGCGGCGTGGTAGGCCGCATAGACCTTGTGCGGATCATGGCCACCACGGTTCAGGCGCCAGATGTCGTCGTCGGACAGGCTGGCCACCAGCTCGCGCGTTTCCGGCGTCTTGCCGAAGAAATGCTCGCGCGTGTACGCGCCACCGAACGCCTTGCAGTTCTGGTACTCGCCGTCGACGGTGTCCATCATGATCTTGCGCAGCTTGCCGCTGGTATCGCGTGCCAGCAGCGGATCCCAGTAGCTGCCCCAGACCACCTTGATCGCGTTCCAGCCCGCGCCGCGGAAGTTGCCTTCCAGCTCCTGGATGATCTTGGCGTTGCCGCGCACCGGCCCGTCGAGACGCTGCAGATTGCAGTTGATGACGAAGATCAGGTTGTCCAGACCTTCGCGGCCGGCCAGCGAAATCGCGCCGAGCGATTCGGGCTCGTCGGTCTCGCCGTCGCCGAGGAAACACCACACCTTGCGATCGCTCGGCGCGATCAGGCCGCGGTTTTCCAGGTACCTCATGAAGTGCGCCTGGTAGATCGCCTGCAACGGGCCGAGGCCCATCGACACGGTCGGCACCTGCCAGTACTCGGGCATCAGCCAAGGATGCGGATACGAGGACAGCCCCTTGCCATGACCAGCCACTTCCATGCGGAACAGGTCGAGCTGCGCTTCGCTGATGCGGCCTTCGAGGAAAGAGCGCGCGTAGATGCCCGGGCTGGAATGGCCCTGATGGAAAACCAGATCGCCGGGATGGTTTTCGCTGGGGGCACGCCAGAAATGGTTGAAGCCCACGTCGTACAGCGTCGCCGACGACGCGAAGCTGGCAATGTGACCGCCCAGCTCGCCCGGGCGGCGGTTGGCGCGCACGACCATCGCCATCGCGTTCCATCGGATCAGCGAGCGGATGCGCCATTCCATCGCGGCATCACCCGGCGAACGCGCCTCCAGATGCGGCGGAATGGTGTTGACGTATTCGGTCGTCGGCGCGAACGGCAGATAGCCGCCGGCACGGCGCGTTTCGTCGACCATGCGCTCGAGCAGGTAATGCGCGCGATCGGTTCCGTCGGCATGGATGACGCCCTTCAACGCATCCGTCCATTCCTGGGTTTCGGTGGGGTCGAGGTCCTGATCGAGGATGTCGTTGAGCTGATTCATGCGCGTCTCTCGGAAACTGGCAGGCGGAAGGTTCCAGGCGGCCAAACGGCCGCACGGAAAGACTATGAAGTGTAGTCGCCTCGCACCTGCCTTGCATGCCGTCCGCGCGCGACGGCATTGCCACTGTCCGGTCGGGCCGCCGTTTCGCGTATCCGGAAAGCAGGGAATCACGGAATCACCGCATGCGTATCGCCACCCTTTCCGGTCGACGTCGCCTTCGGCAGCCCGTTCTTTCAACATGTTGCAATGCACACCGTGGCGCGCGCGCCGAACCGGAGATCCGATTTCGAGGCGCACCAAGGCACGCTCGAATCAGGCTTTTCTCGCGTGCTTCAAGCGCCATCGAATGCGTCTTTACGCCACGCATTCGGCGGCGCACCCAAGCGTCATGCCGAAGCTGCATATGACAAACCCGACTCAAGGATCCCGCATGACCGCGTACAGGATGACCGCAAGCCACCTACTGGCCCTGACCGTGCTGGTCGCCGGCGCGGCACCGGCGCATGCCGACCTGGTCGTCTACGACGACGCCCTGCGCAACGGATTCGAGAACTGGTCCTGGGGCGGCGGCATCGATCTTGCGGCGACCTCGCCCGTGCATGCCGGCAGTCGCTCGATCTCGTTCACCGGCAACAACTACAACGCCGTTTCCGTGTCCAGGTCCGGCCCGGCCCTTACCGCGGCGGCGTGGCCCAGCCTGCGCCTGTGGATCCACGGCGGCAGCGGCAGCAACCAGGCGTTGACGCTGTTCCTGCAGAACACGGCCACGGCGGCATCGGCCAGCGTCGCGCTCAATCCGTACATCGCCGGCGGTGGCCCGACCGCAGGCACCTGGAAACAGGCGACGGTGCCGCTGGCAACCGCGTTTCCGGGTATCTCGCAGTTCGATCGCATCGATATCCAGAGCAACGGCGCCGGCAGCCAGCCCACCGTTTTCCTCGATGACATCGTCTTGCTGTCGCCGGCCCTGCCCGACCCGATCTTCGCCAACGGCTTCGACGGCAGCGGCACGCCGGCCGGCAACGGGCTGGTGCAGGAAACCAATGTCACGGTCGCCGGCATGCTAAGCGATCGCTTCATCTGGCAGGACAGCTCGGGACGCCCGCGCGTGGCCGTGCTGGCGCAGAACAATGGCGCTCCCGGTCCGGGCGGCGTGCGCGGTGGCGCGCTGCGCGAATTCCGCTACCAGATGCCCGACAACAGTACCCGCGTGGCCGGCGTAACCACCTACGGCAATGCCGGCCATACCGGTTTCGGCTATGTCGTATCGCATTCCGGCTGGCTCGGACAAGGCGTGTGCAATGGCGACGATTCGCCATTGGGCGCGTTTTTCCCCGGCAACTTCCAGCGCATCTTCACCGGCCGCCATCACGCGATCTTCCGCTTCACGCAGAACTACCCGCGCAACTGCCGAGCCAGCGCGCCGGCGCAGACCGTGCAGCTGCCGGTCACGATCGACTGGGTTTTCGCGACCGGTCGCGACCATCCGCTGTGGGCTGTCACGTTCAACATGAGCGGCCTCCCGCAGAACTACCTGCTCGACGATTCGCGCGCGCCGTACGGCGAACTCGCGTTCGACGGCAGCGGTGCGCAGAACGTGTCGGGGGTGGCCTGGGGCGACCTGTGGAAGTTCACCACCACTTCCTCTCCGGTCAGCCTCAACAGTAGCTGGACCTGGAACCAACCCAATACGGTGCCGTTCGTGAAGCAGTGGATCAGCGCGACGAACGCGACAATGGGTCTGGTGCAGACGCAGACGCTGCTCGCGCACGACGCCGGCGGTGGCCGCAATCCGTGGTACCACGACCTCACGCCGCGTTGGAACACGACCTCGGCCGGCGGCGGCGCGGGCGACGGCTACCTGATGCCGTGGCAGGACAGCTGGCCGTATCAGGCCAATGCGTGGAGCCTGAACACCGCCACGCCAAATGCCGGCAGCAACAACACGCGCCTGACCTGGGGCACGCAGTACGGCTTCCTCGGCCAGGGCAGCTACGAGTCCAATACCAATACCGCACCCGGCGACAACGGCCCGATGCGCTCGGGCTGGCCACGCCAGAGCTATTCGGTCTACATCGTGCTCGGCGCGCATACCGCCGATCCGGTCGGTACGCAGCTGGCCGACGTGGAGGCGATGCAGACGCTGACGCTGACCACCACGACCGGCAGCGCGGCCACCAGTGGCGCCGCCGGCGTCGACCGGCCGGACACGATGACCTATGCCCCGGTCGGCGTCGATCCGGTCTACGGCGCCCTGACCTTCAACGCCGCGTCCAACCGCCTCGACGCGAACATCGCGGTCGGCAGCGGCAGCCTGCGCCATCCGCTGCTGGTCGTGCGCGGCTATACCGCCGCGCTGCCGACCACGGTGAGGCTCGGCGGCGCCACCCTGACGCGCGACGTCGACTACTTCCCGTCGCTGCGCGCAGGCACGTCGGAGCTTTGGATCACGCTGAACCGGAACGTGTCCGGCGCGGTCAACCGGCTGGAAATTGCGCCCTGACCCGCCGTGTGCGCGCCAAGCATCGGGCGCGCATGGCGATAGCGGAACGTCAGCCGAAGGCGGTGAACCGGCTCGCCGGGATTCAGCCGGCTTCGATCAGCACATAGCCCTTGCCGCGCACCGAGTTCAGCGGCAGGCGCTCGCCGAGCTGCTCATGCGACTTGCGGCGCAGGCGATGGATGAGCATGTCGATCCGGTGCGGGTCGAATTCACCGGGGTTTTCTCCCAGCGCCTCGATCAGCGACTCGCGCGATACCGGCTCGCCGCGCGCCGCGAACAGGCATTCCAGCACGGCGCGCTCCGAGCGGTTCAACGCCACCTCGCGGCCGGCGGGCGCCGCCAGCGACCATCCCTGCGTGGACAGGCGCCAGGAGGACGCGACGGCGGTGGCTTCCGCGGACGCGGCCTTCGCAAACGCCGCGGGCATCCGCATGCGTCGCACCAGGCTGATGATCGTCGCCGCGACCACGGCCACATCGACCGGCTTGGCCAGCCACGCATCGGCCGCTTCACCCAGTGCCTGCACATGTTCGGCCTGTCCGCGGCCGGTCAGCATGATGATTCCCAGCGGCGAGCCGGCGCGCAGATGGCGTGCCACCGAAAGACCGTCCTCGTCCGGCAGGCCCACGTCCAGCACGACGACGTCGAACGCGGTGGAAACCATGCGCCGGTACAACTGGATCGGCGAGCGGAAACCTTCCATCACCAGACCGCTGGCGCGCAATCCGGGCAGCAGGATGTCCTCGCGCAGGTCGTCGTCGTCCTCCACCAGTGCCACGCAAGCGATGGGTGCCATCAGTCTGCCGTCACACATGCTCGGTCTCCCTTTCGCTTTCGGCCAGCGGCAACACCACGCGCACGGTCGTGCCTGCACCGACCACGCTGTCCACCTCGATGCGTCCTCCGGCATCGCGCACCAGATCGTTGGCAACCGGCAGGCCAAGCCCGCTGCCGCGCATTCCCGGCTTGGTCGTGAAGAACGGCTCGAACAGGCGCTCGCGCACCGCGTCGTGCATGCCCTCGCCGCTGTCGCACAGGTCAAGCTGCATGCGGTTGGCGCCGATCGCCTTCAGGCGGATCACGAAGCGCCCGCCCAGCGGCATGGCATCGTTCGCGTTGCTCGCAATCGCCAGCACCAGGAGATCGAACTGGCCGCGGTCGAAGTCCAGCGGGATCGGCTCCTCCGGCAATTCGTAGGCAATGCGCACATCCGGCGCGAACAACTGCCGCAGCAGCGGCTGCAGATCGCGCAAGGCATCGCCGGAATCGAAGCGCTCCACGTGCGGTGCGCTGCGCCGGGCAAAGCTCAGCAGGCGCTGCGTGACCGCGCTCGCGCGGCGTGCGGCCGCTTCCACGCCGGCTAGCGCGTGCTTCAACTCGGCCACGTCGTCGAGGCCACGTCCCTTCGCTGCATAACCGAGAATCAGGCTGAGCAGATGATTGAAATCGTGCGCGACGCCGGCGGCGAGCATGCCGACCGCCTCGACCTTCTGCGCCTGGATCAATTGCTGCTGCACTTTCTCGCGCTCGGCCATCTCGCCTTCCAGTCGGCGATTGGCCGTGGCCAGTGCGTTGCCGCGGCGCGTGGCATCGTCAAGGCTCTCGCGCAGCGCGCGAACGCTGCGGTCGACGAGCATCGCGATCAGCAGGAAGATCACGGCGCTGACCGTGACCGAGACCGCGACATTGCCGACGGTGTCGATCGGATTGCCCTTGCGCATGTCGACCAGACCGCCTGCAATGAAGGCGGCAAGCACCGCGCCGTACATCAGCCACAAGGCGAGCCTGCCGACCAGAAGGCCGGCCAGCACCAGCCACACGACCACCAGCGGCTGCTCGTGACTCTGCGCCACACTGCCGTTGACGGCGTAGCTGAAGACCATCGCCAGCGCGATCAACGCCAACATCTGGCGGATCGCCCACTGGAACCGCCCGCGCCGGATCAGGAGCAGGCCGAACAGCGCGAATGCGCCGACCAGCAGGCCCGAAATCATGCTCGTGGTTTCGCCGGCACGCCACGGGATGCCGGAAAACAGCGCGCGATATCCCCACAGCAGCGGCGGCATCAAGCCGAGTATCAGGAAAACCACCTGCAACGTCGGCGCATTGCGTCGATCGACAGGGTCTTCGACCGGAGCCCGCCACAGCCACGACGCCCATCCGCGACGGTCGTCGGTGGAAGCCTCGCCATGCGGGTCATCCCGTGCCGAAAGCGACAAGAAAGCGTCAGACATGTTCCCTCCAAATCCTGCCTTCCGAAAGCGGAGTCGCAGCCGCTGCCGTACGACGACACATGCACTTCGGACCTAGAAGGAACGATACTCGAAACGCTTTCGAGCATTTGGAGACAAGCGTGTCGAGGACGACAGCGGATGCCTCCGGCGACTTGCCATGCCTGCGCGATGAGCGCATGGCGGTCATGTCGGCCGGAGGGAAGGCATCAGGCCCGCACCGATGCAGGTCGCAGCGGTCCCGAGCCGGGCCACCCGCCCCGACTCAAGCGCCACGCCCATCGTTCGTGCGGGCCGCGGCTCATGTCATCGCCGACTTCTGCACTTGTTCGCGGATCTGTGCCTCGACCACGGCCAAGGCAGTCATGTTGAACACGCGTCGCACGGTCGCGGCCGGCGTCAGCACGTGCGCCGGCTTCGACAGACCCATCAGGATCGGCCCGAGCACGACGCCATCGGTCATGACGCGCGTCATGTTGAACGCGATGTTGGCCGAATCCATGTTCGGACAAACGAACACGTTGGCGGCGCCGGTCAGTCGCGAATTCGGGAACAGGCGCTCGCGCACCTCGGGATTGAGCGCCGTGTCCGCATGCATCTCGCCCTCGATCTCCACCTTGGGCAGGTGCTCGCGCAGGATTTCCACCACGCGCCGCATCTTGCGCGCGCTCGGGTCGTCGTGGCTGCCGAAATTGGAGTGCGACAAGATCGCCACCTTCGGCACGATGCCGAACAACTTCAGGCGCAACGCCGCCTGTGCCGCGGCCTGTGCGATGCGCTCGGCATCCGGATCCAGCGCCACATGCGTGTCGAGGAAGAAATACACGCCGCGCTCGTTGAACACGGCACTCATCGCCGACAGCGACTCGACGCCCGGATCGAGCGGAATAAGGCCTCGCAGGTAACCGAGCTTCTTGTGGTATCGGCCGACGATTCCGCAAATCAGCCCGTCGGCCTCGCCACGGCGCAGCATCAGCGCGGCAATCACGCTGGCGCGGGAACGGACGATCGCCTTGGCGCTGTCGGGCGTGACGCCGTCGCGCTGCATCAGGTCGTGATACAGGATCCAGTAATCCTTGAAGCGCGGATCGCTTTCAATGTTGCACAGCTCGAAATCGACGCCCGGCTTCAGGCGCAGGCGCAGGCGGTCAAGACGCGATTCGATCACCGACGGGCGCCCAATCAGGATCGGCTTGGCCAAACCCTCGTCGACCACGTGCTGCACCGCCCGCAGCACGGTCTCTTCCTCGCCCTCGGCGTACACGATGCGCTTGGGATCGGCCTTGGCGCGCGCGAACACCGGCTTCATCACCAGCGTGGTGCGGAACACGAATTGGTTCAGCCGGTCGCGATAGGCGCGCAGGTCCTCGATCGGACGCGTCGCCACGCCCGACTCCATCGCCGCCTTCGCCACCGCCGGCGCCAGCTGCACGATCAGGCGCGGATCGAACGGCTGGGGGATGATGTAATCGGGACCGAACGACATCACCTGGCCGCCATAGGCGCGCGCGGCGATATCGCTCGACTCACGCCGCGCCAGTTCGGCGATCGCGTGCACGCAGGCGACCTTCATCGCCTCGTTGATGACGGTAGCGCCGACATCCAGCGCGCCGCGGAAGATGTACGGGAAACAGAGCGCGTTGTTGACCTGGTTGGGGGAGGCCGAGCGGCCCGTCGCGATGATCGCGTCCGGACGCACCGCGTGGGCTTCCTCGGGCAGGATTTCCGGCGTCGGATTGGCCAGCGCTAAAATGATCGGCCGATCCGCCATGCGCGCGACCATCGCCTGCGTCAGCACGCCGGGGGCGGAAAGCCCCAGGAACACGTCCGCGCCGTCGATGATTTCGTCGAGACCGCGCGCATCGGTATCCCGCGCGTAGCGTGCCTTGTTCGGATCCATCTCCTCGACGCGGCCCTTCCAGACCACGCCGAGGCGATCGGCGACCCAGATGTTCTCCGGCTTCACGCCGAGGCTGACCGCCATGTCCAGGCAGGCGATGCCGGCCGCGCCGGCGCCGGTCGAGACCAGCTTGATGTCGCCGATTTCCTTGCCCGCCACACGCAGCGCGTTGACCAGCGCGGCGCCGACGATGATCGCGGTGCCGTGCTGGTCGTCATGGAACACCGGGATCTTCATGCGCTCGCGCAGCTTGCGCTCGACCTCGAAGCACTCCGGCGCCTTGATGTCCTCGAGGTTGATGCCGCCGAAACTCGGCTCGAGGCTGGCGATGATTTCGACCAGCTTGTCCGGATCGTTCTCGGCGATTTCCAGATCGAACACGTCGATGCCGGCGAACTTCTGGAAAAGGACGCCCTTGCCTTCCATCACCGGCTTGGCGGCTAGCGGGCCGATGGCGCCCAGCCCCAGCACGGCGGTGCCATTGGTGACCACTGCCACCAGATTGCCGCGCCCGGTCATCTCCACCACGGTGGCGGGATCGTCGCGGAT
>JASLGB010000076.1 GCA_030150315.1 Dokdonella sp.
CCGGCAGCGTCGGCGCGGGTCGCGCGATTGCGACACAAGCGGCGCAGGTCCTGAAGAAGTCCGTGCTGGAGTTGGGTGGCTCGGATCCGTTCATCGTTCTGGCCGACGCGGATCTGGACGCCGCCGCCGATGCGGCGGTCCTCTCGCGCTTCCAAAACGCCGGCCAGGTCTGCATCGCGGGCAAGCGCTTCATCGTCGAGGCCGGGGTCTATGCGCCGTTCCTCGACAAGTTCCGCCAACGCGTGCGCCAGCTGGTGGTCGGTGACGGCCGCGATGAGGCCACCCAGGTCGGCCCGATGGCGCGGCTCGACCTGCTCGAACAATTGCATCAGCAGGTGCAGGCCAGCGTTGCGGCGGGTGCCCAATTGCTGGAGGGCGGGCATCGCCTCGAGCGCGACGGATTCTTCTATGCGCCGACGCTGCTGGGCGACGTGCGGCCGGGCATGGCGGCGTTCGACGAGGAAACCTTCGGGCCGGTGGCGCCGCTGATCGAGGCGCGCGACGCCGACCACGCGGTCGAGCTGGCCAACCAGAGCGAGTACGGCCTCAGCGGCAGCCTGTGGACGGGCGATGCGGAGCAGGGCAGGCGTCTGGCGCGTCGCCTCGCCACCGGCGGTGTTTTCGTCAACGGCTGGTCGGTATCCGATCCGCGCGTGCCGATCGGTGGCATCAAGCACAGCGGCTACGGGCGCGAGCTGTCGCATTTCGGCCTGCGCGAATTCGTCAACGCGCAGACCGTCTGGCTGGACCGGCGCTGAGTCCTCCACCAGCGTTCCCTTCGATCCGAAAAGCGGGGTTACCTCATGACCAAGGCTTCCGATCTTCTCGTCGCGGCACTCGAAAACGAAGGCGTGCAGTACATCTTCGGCATTCCCGGCGAGGAAAATCTCGACGTGGTGGAGTCGCTGCGCACCTCGTCGATCGACCTGATCCTGACCCGCCATGAGCAGGCCGCCGCGTTCATGGCGGCGACCTGCGGGCGTCTGACCGGCAGGCCGGGCGTATGCCTTTCCACGTTGGGTCCGGGGGCGCTGAATTTCACGACGGGGGCGGCCTACGCCTTTCTCGGCGCCATGCCGATGATCATCCTGACCGGGCAGAAAGGCATCGTGTCGAGCCGTCAGGCGCAGTTCCAGATCGTCGACACGGTCAACGTGATGAAGCCGTTGACGAAGTCGGCACGCCAGATCGTGTCGCCGCAGACGATTCCGACCCTGGTGCGCGACGCCTTCCGCATCGCGCAGGAGGAACGCCCCGGCCCGGTGCTGCTGGAGTTGCCGGAGGACATCGCGGCGATGGAGTGCGAGCCGGTGCCGTTGGTGCCGGTGCATCCGGTCGATCGGCCGGTCGCAGCGGCGGCCACGCTCGATCGAGCCGCGGCCTTGATCCGCGCGGCGCAACGCCCGTTGCTGATGTTCGGCGCGGCCGCGTCGCGGCCATTTTCCAGTGCCGCGCTGTCGGACTTCGTGCACCGCGTCGGCATTCCGTTCTTCACCACGCAGATGGGCAAGGGGTCGATATCGGGCGGCTCCGGCCTGTACATCGGCACCGCTGCCCTGAGCGAGCGCGACTACGTGCACGAGGCGATCGACCGCGCCGACCTGATCGTCACGATCGGCCACGACGTGTGCGAAAAGCCGCCGTTCGTGATGCATCCGGGCGGTCCGCAGGTCATCCACGTCGGCTATCTGCCGGCCACGGTCGAGCAGGTGTATTTCCCGCAGACCGAGGTCATCGGCGACATCGGCGCGTCGCTGGCCTTGCTCGCCGACCGCATCGAGGGGCGGGTGCCGAATGCGCAGGCCTTGCTGCCGCTGCGCGAAGGCATCCTGGCGCGTCTTGGCGACCGCGCCACCGAGGCGCGCTTCACGCCGCAGCGCATCGTCCACGACGTGCGCCGGGTGATGCCGGCCGACGGCATCGTGGCGCTCGACAACGGCATGTACAAGATCTGGTTCGCACGCAACTACCGGACCCAGGTCGCCAATACCCTGCTGCTCGACAATGCTCTGGCAACGATGGGCGCCGGGCTGCCGTCGGCGATGGCGGCGGCTTTCCTGTATCCGCAGCGTCGCGTGCTGGCGATCTGCGGCGACGGCGGTTTCATGATGAACAGCCAGGAGTTGGAGACGGCGCGACGGCTGAAGCTCAACCTGGTCGTGCTGATCCTCGACGACGGTGCCTACGGCATGATCCGCTGGAAACAGGCGGTGGACCATTTCCCCGATTACGGCATGACCTTCGGCAATCCGGACTTCGACCTGTACGCGCGTGCCTACGGCGCGCAGGGGCACAAGGTCAGCGACATTGCCGATCTGGCAGCCGTGCTCGAAGCCGCTTTCGCCGCTGGCGGCGTGCATCTGGTCACGCTGCCGGTGGACTATTCCGAGAACGAGCGCGTGCTGGTCAAGGAACTGAACGAGGCGTTTCCGCCGAAAGCGCCCTGAGTCGGCGCTAGGCCAGATGCCAGGCGCGGCGAGTCGCATCGATGCGGCTTGCCGTTCGCCTTGGAAACGGCAAGTCTGTGCGGAGAACGCCGGAGCGGGGGAACCATGCGCGCAATCGGACGACTGTTGCGACGAATCCTGCGCATCGCCGCGGCGTTGTCGCTGGCGCTGTTCATCGGAATGGGGCTGGTGCATCAGGTCTTGCAGGTCGCTGCCTGTGCATTGCCCTCGACCTTGGGCACGGCCGAGGGCCCCGCGAAGACGTGGGCCAGCCTAGAATTCAGAGGCGTCGGAG
>JASLGB010000087.1 GCA_030150315.1 Dokdonella sp.
AGCATCAGGAACGAACCGCGCCAGTACGAAACCAGTTCGGTCTGCGCGAAATTGCGCCATCGCCGCGACGGAGCCAGCTCTGCCGTGCTGCCGGCCCATAGCGACGACAGCGCACTGCCGGAACCCGGCTGGGTGGCCATGCGCAGATGCACGATGGCGTCGCCATCCTGCAAATCGAGCAGGTCTCCCAGATCCAGCCACAGCGGGTGGTTGAAGCGTGTCCACGCACGGTCTCCCCGGGTTCGCCACGCCAGCCGTCCATCCACATAGACGGCAAGCGTCCCGACGCTTTGCCAGCGCGGAAGATAAAGATGGTTCGAGCTGGCGCTGAGGGCGGCTTTCGGGAGCTGAAGCCGATACCACGTCACCTGCGGTGCCGAATCGGCGACCGGCGTGCGGCGCAGCTTGTCGAGAAAACGGTAGGCGCGTGCGTGCGGAAGGTCGACCGCCTGCCAGCGGTCGAGCGCGGTCAGCAACGCGGCGTCGCCGGTATCGGCCTGCTCGAGCGATGGAGGGGGCGTCCAGTCGACACTGGCCGAGTCGGCAGTGAGCGCGTGGCGAAGATGGATGATCGATTCCCCGGCGGTCGCGATCGCGCAGACGGCGAGCAGAAGCAACGCCAGCGCACCACGCTGAACGCGCCTAGGCTTCGCCATCGAGCCAGCCTCGGCGCGTTCCCTCGCGGATGGCCTCGGCGCGCGACCCTACCTGCAGCTTGGTGTAGATGCGACGCACGAAGGTCTGCACGGTATGCGGCGAAACCGCGAGTGTCGTCGCCACCTCGTCGACGGTGTAGCCACGCGCGACCAGTCGCAAGACTTCGGCTTCGCGAGCGGACAGTGTCGTCATCGGTGTCGCGAGTGGTTGAACCGGCGGTGCCTGCCGCAACAGCAGCTTGCGCGCGACCATCGGATTGATTGGACTGCCGCCCGCGTGCAGGCTGCGAATCTCGGCAACCAGCTCCTCGGCACCGAGGTCCTTCAGCAGATAGCCCATGGCGCCTGCTTCGATCGACCGCAGCACATTGCCTTCGTCGCCGAAGATCGTGCTGACCATGACGGCGCATTTCGGCTGCGCAACGCGTGCGGCGGCGATCACGTCCAGGCCAGAACCGTCGGGCAGGCCCAGATCCACCAGCAGCACGTCCAGCGCTATCTGTCGCTGCAATTGAACGAGTGCGTCGGCGCGACTGGATGCGCTCCACGCCATCCGCAGCCCGCTGGATTCGCTGACGGCCTGCACCAGCGCGGTACGGCAGGCGGCGTCGTCCTCGACCATCGCGACGAGGATCGGCGGCAACGGTGCAACGGTGGCAGAAGATTCGGACATGGCCGCCCATCTTGCCGTGGCTAGTCGGCCGAGTCATGTCCCCAACTTTGGGGACATACAAAAAAGACGCCCTTGCATACGCTGGGGAAATCATTCGCCGGCATGCTTGGGGGAGAGCAGCAGGTGTGGCGTCCATCGGCTCCCCGGAGGCTTCCCATGCGCCAAACCCACTCCGTCATTGCTCTGCGTCACTTCGCGCGCGACGTGCGAGCCGGCATCGCTCGCTGGCTGAACCTGGCTGCATGGTCGGGGCGTGGCAACGGCAAGGGGCGCAGTGCCCGCCATGCCGGCCATCCGGCTTTTCGAGAACGCCGGCTTGTGGCGGGCACGGCAGGGCTGGAGGAAGCGGCAAGCGGCGCTACCGCCTTGCGCCTGCAAGATGCTCCGGCGACCAGCGCCCGTTCCGTGATGGAGCGATGGTGGCCGCGTGCCGCGGGCCGTTTGGCTGCGCTGACCTTGATGCTGCTCGTTCTATGCGGCACCGCGCCGCTATCAGCGCAAACAGTGGTGGGTCCGTTTCGCGCCGATCTCGGAATCGTCGAAGCCATGGTCGAGCTGCCGGATGGCAAGCTGGTGGTTGGTGGCGATTTTGACTTCGTCGACGAGCAAATCCGTAAACGCATCGCCCGGTTGAATGCCGATGGCAGCCTGGATCAGGGCTTCCAGGCGGGGGCCGATGATTCGGTGTTCGCTGTGGCCCTCCAGGCCGATGGCCAGATCCTGATCGGCGGCTCTTTCACGGAGGTCAACGGACAGCCCCGTTCGCGCCTCGCGCGACTTCATGCCGACGGCACCCTCGACCCCACCTTCAGCGCGGGCGTTGACGGAGCCGTATATGTCATCGCGGTACGCCCAGACGGGAAAATCCTCATCGGGGGTGCGTTCGCTCAGGTCGCCGGTCATCCGCGACAATATCTGGCGCAGCTGGACGCCAGTGGGACCCTGGATACGGAGTTCCTTCCGGACATCGCGCAAGTCAGCAGCGGCCATGTCGGGGCTATGGTCATACAGCCGGATGGCAAAGTGCTCGTGGGCGGAACCTTCAATCAGGTTGACGTGCATCCCCTGCGCAATCTGGTGCGCCTCGACCGGGACGGCGCGCGGGATTCGAGCTTCCACCGCCCGGTCGATGCAATGGTTCAAAGTCTGGCCTTGCAGCCGGATGGAAAGATCCTCGTCGGTGGGCAGTTCACGACCGTATCTCCCGGGTTTCAGACGGGCCGTTACATCGCCCGGCTCGGCGTCAATGGAGAAGTCGACACGGGATTCAACTCCGCTCTCGAAAGTGGCAGCTTTGGAGGCGTCCGTTCCATCGTCGTCCTGCCGGATGGCAAGGTGCTGGTCGGCGGGGGCTTCAATGCAGGCGGCACCCAGCTTGGGCGCAACGTGGCGAGGCTGCACGCCAATGGCGCGCTGGATGCCGGGTTCGGAACGGAATTGAATGGCATCGCCAAAGCTATTATCCGCAGGGCCACGGGTCGGATCCTGATCGGAGGGTACTTCACCCACATTAATGGCACTGCCACGGGCGGCAGGCTGGGCCAGGTGACCGCCAGCGGCGCGCTCGAAGCGCCCCGCGATGTGCAGGTATCGACTGCTCCCCAGGCGGTGGCGATACAGCCCGATGGCAAGGCATTGATCGGCGGTGCCTTCAGTCATATCGGTGGCCAGCTGCGATCGCACTTGGCCCGGTTGAATCCTGACTTGTCCCTCGATGCCGCGTTCAACCCGATCGTCGACGGCGACGTGTTGAGCGTCTCCGTACTGTCCGACAGCAAGATCGTGATTGCCGGCGGATTCACTCAAGTCAACGGGCAGGCGCGACGTGGCATCGCCCGCTTGAATGCCGATGGCACGCTTGATGCCGCTTTCAATGCCGCAGTCAACAGTTGGGTCGGCACGGTGGCCCTTCAGACGGACGGCAAGATCCTTATCGCCGGAGGCTTCACCCAGGTGGGCGGCCAGCCTCGCAATTCCATCGCGCGCCTGCACGCCGACGGCAGTGTCGACGCCGGTTTCAATCCGAATGTGGCGGGCCCGGTAATGGCCTTGATGGTGACGAAC
>JASLGB010000449.1 GCA_030150315.1 Dokdonella sp.
CGAAGTGATTCGAGAGCGCTTTGGGATTGCGGCGCCGGAGATGCGGTTGGAAATTGAGCGGCTACACGGGGAGGTCATCGAGATTCTTGCGTCGAAGGGCGTTCGCTACTCGGATCTGCGCTCGGCTTTGGTGCCAAGCGCCGATCGGCATGAGGCGGCCTTCCTCTTCGACTCCACGAAGATCGAATCGGGCATGTATGGGCTGGAGGTGTACAGGCAGGTCGTGCCGCTTCTGGATCCGAATGCAACGCTGAGCGTGCTGGCGGGCGACCTTCTTGGGGACGACCAGCGCTTGATTTTCGAGATTCTCCAGGAGTCGATGGTTCTCGCGCGCAGTTTCGAGTTCAGGCATGCCTCGCTTCTGTACGGCGTCTACATCAACAATCTTTCGTCGTCGGCCTTGGCCCGTCTACACGAACAGCTGACGGCTTTTCCCGCCTACCTTGGCCACATTCCCGCGTCCTTCGCATCGCGGGCAAAGACTTATCTTTCCATGTGCATGGCCCATGTCTTCCTCAAGAAGGGCAGGGTCGCCATTGTCGGGCATGAGGACGACCGATCCAACGATGTGAACCTGAACATCACGATGTGCCCACTGGAAGACTTCGGCTACAAAGTCGTCAGTTTGCAGGGCATCTACCAAGGGATTTTTCTGTCGTACAAGATCGAGCGACCGGTGCTTGGAGCCTTTGCCGTCGACTCGGAAATGGCGCTGAATGCCATCTCCAGCGAGGTCGCCGACCTTGGGGACTTCCGTGTTCTTCTGGAAGAGAAGAAGCATGGGTATTTGATCAATGAAAAGCTGGGCAAGCTGGCCAAGGCAGGGCTTGCCGAGGCGGATCGCGAATACATCGCATCCTTGATCCAATCGAAAGTCACGGCCAGCTACATCTACAACTTGGTGTATCTGGCCGAACACGACGTCATGAAATTCAACTTGATGATCGAGGTGGAGAGGGTCGATGGATATCCGACGCGAATAACCGTCGCGCTCGAGTACCTCCCTGCAAGCAAGACCCTCAGGGTCATCACGCTCTATTAGCGACCGCGCCGTTGTTCGTTCTTCGGGCGCTTGGTGTTTTGCACGCTGGATGGTGGGGCGGGGCAGTGAAGGCGGCAGGCCATCTGCCGCTGCACGCGCAGGTGTCTTGCAAGCGGTTGCGGTCAGGATGCGACCGTGATGACGTTGGCACCGTCGAGGACACCTTTGTAGAGGAGGTAGTCCCATTTCATGTAGAGGAATTCGGTGCCATCCGGATTCGAGATGAAGCCGTATCGTTCCGGGCTCGGGCCGAGCTTGCTCCGGTTGTCGACCAGGATCGCAGCGTTTTCGATGAGATCCCGTGTCCGCACTGCGGCCGCTGCCAGGAGTTTTCCACCGCGTTCGTCGAGAAAGGCCTGGATGGTCAGGTGCGGATAGATGTGGCCCTCGTCCTGGTGCTGGATCGCCCGCAGGCGCTTCTGGAATTCCGTTTCCTGGCCTGACGCGACCCTGATCCGGATCGAGAACGAATGGTGGCACGGGCCCCACTGCACGCGGCTGGCGATGCCGCGCATGGCCGTCGGCGCGTACTGGATCTGCCACGCGTCGATGCCAGACAGGAAATCGAGTTCATTCTTGAAGTGCTTCTCAGCGACGGCCTCGACCGGACGGATCTCGCCGCCGTTGATCAACGGAACCGCGGCGATGTGCGGCCAGACGATGTTGGCGAAGTCCCGTGCGCTGTCGCTGAGCTGTGTTGCGATGACGGTGTTCATGCGTGACTGAGTCCTTTCGTTGGCCATCGGCAGGCACCGGGCGTCCTTGAGCGAGATCGAGAACCGATGATGCCATCGGCGCGGCAGGCCCAGCGTCCTTGGACCGCACCCTTCCAGCCGTTCCGTGGGGGAGCAGATATGGGCCATGTCTCCTTTCGGAAGGCCGGTCGCTTCCATCGCGTCCTTTGCCTGTTGTGCATCCTGGCATGGGGATGGCTGCGCCTCGGGCTTCCTGGCCGCAACCGTCCGGTGCAAACAATTTCCCCTGCGCTGCGCGCATTCCTCGCGCAGCAAATTCTTTGCGCCTCCCGGTCCTCCACGTGCGTTGCGGCCGCTGCGCGGTGCAGCCCGCCCGACCCCTGCCTGACGGATCACAACAAGGACGCGATGGGCGCGACCTTGTTCCACCCCCGAAAGGAGAAACCATCATGGCCCACATCGGCACCTTCACCGCACAGAACGACGGCTTCGCAGGCACGGTTCGCACCCTGACGCTCAACGTCAAGGTCAAGCTCGTCCCCAACGACAAGGGCAGCGAGAACGCCCCCGACTACCGCATCCAGACCGCCGGCGGCTACGACATCGGCGCGGCGTGGAAGAAAGTCAGCCAGGCTGAACGTCCATACCTGTCGGTGACCCTCGACGATCCTTCGCTCCCGGCGACGATCTATGCCCGCCTGATCGAGGACGAGGACGGCGGCAAGCACAGCCTGATCTGGTCGCGCAGCAAGTCGGTGGCCTCACCGCCACGGCCCTGAACGGCATCGGTCCTTGGCTCTGCTCGGCCGCACGCCGGCGCATTCACGCGCTTCGCGCGCATGACCATGCGGCTGCCCGCATTTCGCGTTCACGACCGTGGACAGAGCGGGAAAGCTGGCTTCATGACTTCGCGGATGCCCGCCCTTGCGCTTTGGCGCATTCCCGGTTTTACGGTTCCCCTGCAAAACCCATTGGCGGCCTTGCGTGGAAGCGCCAGGCCGGAATCGCGATTCTTGCGCCCAGCGCAGGCACTGTGACGAAAAAAGTCAGGATGCTGGCGCCGACATGCGGCAGGGTGCGTCTCGTCAGGCGTGACGACACCCGGCAGCAGCAGGCGAGGCCATGGTCGATCCCCACACGGCATCCTGGTTTCCCGCGGCCGCGTATCTCTACGTGCTGCACCTGGACCCGCTGGCGCTGGCGTGGGAATACCTGCGCCGCAATCCCGACTACCGGCGCGACTGGCTGCGCCGTCGCCGCCAGCGCCAGGCTGCCAGCGGCTGGGGATTGCGCCGGCTGGAGGATCCCGGCCTGGATGCGCGCGACGCGCATCCGGCCTGGCTGTCCGGCCGCGACAGCGTGGTCCAGCTTCATCCGGATGTCGATCCGCCGTCGCGCGCCACCGCCTTCCGGTTCTGGCGGCTGCCCGGTTGCAAGCAACTGGTCCACGACAGTCACGGCCTGCTGCTGACCGCGCAACGGCCCGGTGGCTACCTGCGGCTGGCGCTGGCGCCCGGCCTGGAGGAGGGCATGCCCTACGTCTGTGCCGTGCGTGCGCGTGCTGTCCCGCGCATGCCGCCGGTGCCGCATGCGGGCGCGGTCCGCAACGAGCGCGACGCCGACGCTGCGTTGCCGCGGCCGCTGCCCACCGCGCTGTTGGAGATGCACACCTTGCAGGCGCTGGATGCCACGCTGGCTGATGCGTCGGCGCGTGACGTGGCCGTCGGGCTGTTCGGCGACGAGCGGGTGGCGCGCGATTGGTACGCCGACGGCGGCCTGCGCTCGCGCGTGCGCCGCCTCGTGCGGCGCGGCGGCGCGCTGATGCGCGGCGACTACCGCCGCCTGGCTCAGCTTGACTGACCTGTACAGGGTCGTTTGCCCGCGCGGTAGAACGACCCTGCCTCCCACGCGTGTCCTCTCCGAAGCTGCCTCCTGCCGGCCGCATTGGTGCGACCGGCGTTCCCGATGGATGGAGGCCTACCCGATGCGATCCACTCCCTTGCACCCCGCCACGTCCGCGGCGGCGGCGCAGCCCCAGCGCTACCTGACCAACGACGAGGCTGCCGGCTACCTGCGGCTGTCGCCGCGCACGCTCGAGAAGCAGCGCGTGATCGGCGGCGGCCCGTGCTTCAGGAAGTTCGGCCGGCGCGTCATGTACGCCATGGCCGACCTCGACGCCTGGGCCGCCGGCCGCAGCTACGAGACGACCTCCGCCCCCGAGTACGGCGAGCGCCACGTGGTCGACGGCCATGTGCGCTAACGACCATGATCGTCGCCCTGCTCAACCAGAAGGGCGGCGTCGGCAAGACCACGCTCGCCACGCACGTGGCGGTTGAGCTGGCGCGGCGCGGCCAGTCGGTCCTGCTGCTCGATGCCGACCCGCAGGGCTCGGCGCTGGACTGGACGCAGCGGCGCGTACAGCAGGGCCTGCCACGGCTGTTCGGCGCCGTCGGGCTCGCTCGCGAGACGCTGCACCAGGAGGCGCCCGCGCTGGCGGATCGCGTCGACCATGTCGTCATCGACGGCCCACCGCGCATCGCCGCACTGGCGCGTTCGGCGCTGCTTGCGGCACAGCGCGTGCTGGTGCCGGTACAGCCTAGCCCCTACGACCTGTGGGCCAGCGGCGAGATGGTCGCGATGGTGCGCGAGGCGCAGGCATTCCGGCCGGCGTTGCGCGCGGCCTTCGTCGTCAACCGGCGCGTCGTCCGTACCGTCATCGGACGCGAGGCGCGCCAGGCGCTCGCCGGCCAGCCGTGGCCGGTGCTGGCCGCCGAGGTGCGCCAGCGCATCGTGTTCGCCGACAGCGTGGCCGCCGGCCGGCTCGCCTACGAGGCGGCGCCGGGCAGCGCCGCCGCACGCGAGATCGCCGCGCTGGTCGACGAATTGCTGCGGTGGCCGGCGTGACCGGCCAGCGTGGCAAGCGCGTCGGCATCGGCGTGCGCCCGCCCCGAATCCGCACGCCGAGGCGTGGGTTCGGGAGGGCGACGGCGAGGCTGTCCAGAAGGCCGATCTCTACACCGCGCGCCTCACCCTCGACATCACCCCCGCGCTGCGCGCGCGCATCAAGGTCTCGGCGTTCACGCGGGGCGTGACCGTGGCCGACCGCCTGCGCGCGCTGCTGGAGCACGAGTTCCCCGAGGAGACCCCATGAACGCATCCGCCTTGCGCGTAGCGGCCACCGCTTCGCCGTCGCCGCTCACGCACGTCTCGCTCGCGCACGTGGAGCAGCGCATCACGCTCGCGCTGCGCTTCGGCACGCCCGATCACGTCACGCGCCTCGACGCGCGCCGGCGCGTCGCCGTGTTCCGGCCCGGCTCGATCTTTTGCCGCATCGCTTGGCGTGCCGACGTCGGCGGCGCGGCGAAACGCCAGCTCATGGTCATGCAGGCCTGCGCGTCGCCCGACGGCACGCGGCGCGTGCCCGGCGTGCAGCCCGGCGCGCGCGTGCTGCTGCTCGCCGACCGGTTGCGTCTGATCCGCGCGGTGCTCGCGCGCATCGACGCGATCGAAGCGCTCGGCATCGAGCCCGAGGCTGCGTCGCCGCTGTACTGGCTCGCGCTGGACCACCGTCTCGCCCGGCGCCTGCCGCTGCCGGCCTATACCGCCGAGCAGCATGCGCTGTGGCGGGCAGGGAGGGGCGCGCGATGACGACCCTGGTCGTTGCGCCGCCTCGCTCGCGCCGGCGCGCTCGCCTCGGGCTCGCGCTCGCGTCCGCCGCCGGCATCGCGTTGCTCGCCTGGGCGTCGTTCGCCGCACCGCGTCCGCGCCTGGTCTACAACACCACCGACAGCGTCGCGATCGGCTGGTATCGCATCGATGCACCCGCGCATCGGGCCGACGCGCTGCCGGTCGGCAGCGTCGTGCTGGCCCGGCTGCCGGCTGCGGCCGCCGCGCTCGCCGCGCAGCGCGGCTACCTGCCGGCGCACGTGCCGCTGCTCAAGCGCGTGGACGCCGTCGCGCCGCAATGCGTCTGCGTCGTCGACGGGGAAGTGCGCATCGATGGCGTGCCCGTCGCCGTCGCGCTGCGCGCCGACCGCATGGGCCGCCCGCTGCGCACCTGGCGCGCGTGCCGCCGCCTGCGCGCGGGCGAACTGTTCCTGCTCAGCGTCGCGCATCCGGCGTCGTTCGACAGCCGCTACTTTGGACCGATCCGGGTCGACGACGTGCTCGGCGTCGCGCATCCGCTCGGGCAGGCGACGCGGCCGTGACCGTGCACGACGTGCT
>JASLGB010000179.1 GCA_030150315.1 Dokdonella sp.
GCCAGCACGGCCTCGCGCATTTCGCGCGCGCTGCGCACGTCGATGCGTGTGACGCCGGCCGGCGTGGCCAGCGACACCGGCCCGGCGACCAGGGTGACCTCGGCGCCCGCCTGCACGGCCGCCTCGGCCACCGCAAAGCCCATGCGCCCGGAGCTGCGGTTGCCGATGAAGCGCACCGGATCGATGTCCTCGAAAGTCGGCCCGGCGCTGACCAGAAAGCGCAGTCCGGCCAGCGGACGCGGCACGCGGGCAGCAGCCAGCGCCGCCACCAGTTCGACCGCTTCCAGAAGGCGGCCGGAGCCGACTTCGCCACAGGCCTGTCCGCCGGAAGCGGGGCCGAACACGCGCACGCCACGTCGACGCACGGTTGCGAGGTTGTCCTGCGTTGCCGCGTTCGCCCACATCTGCCGGTTCATCGCCGGCGCCACCGACAGCGGAGCCTCGGTGGCCAGACACAGCGTTGCGAGCAGGTCGTCGGCGCGGCCCTGCGCAAGGCGCGAAATGAAATCGGCCGACGCGGGCGCCACCAGCACTTCGTCGGCCCAGCGCGCCAGCTCGATATGACCCATCGCCGCCTCGGCCGATTCGTCCCAAAGGCTCACGCGCACGGGATGGCCAGACAACGCCTGGAACGTAAGCGGCGTCACGAAGCGAGCCGCGTTCTCCGTCATCACCACGCGCACGTCGGCGCCGGCATCGCGCAAGCGACGCACTGTTTCCGCGGCCTTGTAGGCGGCGATTCCGCCGGAAACACCGAGCAGGACGCGCACGCCGGGCAATTGCTGGCTCATGTAGGAAACCACGGACACCTCAGGAAGCCGCTAGCTTACTGAAAACCACGGTCGACACGGCTGCGCGGTCGATCCGCGCTCGTCGAAGATGGCTGTTGCGCCGACGTCCGAACGGCGCGCCGCTTCCGCTTCCACCGGTGCCTCCGATGACCATCCGCGACTGGCCAGACGACGAACGACCCCGTGAAAAGCTGCTGGCGCGTGGCGCGCCGGCCTTGTCCGACGCGGAGTTGCTGGCGGTGTTCCTCGGCTCCGGCACGCGCGGACGCAGCGCGGTCGACCTCGGACGCGACCTGTTGACCACCGCCGGCAGCCTGAAGGCGCTGCTCGATCGCCCGCGCCCGGAGAAAGGCATCGGCACGGTCGGCTGGTGCCGCCTGCAGGGCGCGCTCGAACTGGGCCGACGCTATCTCGACGCGGATCTGCGCCAGCGCGAGACGATCAGCGATCCGACAACCAGCGCGCGCTACCTGAAGGCGCGCCTGTCGGGCTATCCGTATGAAGTCTTCGCCTGCCTGTTCCTGGACAACCGCCATCGCGTGATCGCCTTCGAGGAGCTGTTCCGCGGCACCATCGATGGTGCCAGCGTGCATCCGCGCGAAGTCGTGCGGCGTTGCCTCGCGCATAACGCGGCGGCGACCATCTTCGCCCACAACCATCCGTCCGGCGTGGCCGAGCCGAGTGTGGCCGATCGCGAAATCACGAGCCGGCTGCGCGCGGCGCTGGATCTGATCGGCGTACGCCTGCTCGATCACTTCGTGATCGGCGACGGCGCCCCGACGTCGCTTGCCGAACGCGGCTGGCTGTAACCCGGTAGTCGACCCGCGACACATGAAGGGTGGTGCGTCCCTGCACCCGCGCGCCGTGCGCATCCCGCACGCCGCCACGACTTCCTGACAGACCTCGATCTGCACGGCGCGGACTTGCATGGCCCAAGCGCCGGACTTTGCCGCGTGCGCGGCTGCCCTGCGCCGGGAAGTGCGTGGCGGCGCCGCCGCCACGCTCCTCGCATCGAAAGCCGGACTTCGCTCAGCGCTGGATCTGATGCGTCCAGCCCAGCGTCCAGTCGTCGCTCGCGTCGCGGAACGCACCGATGTACGGCGCCGGCGTGAAGAACGATTCCTCCTCGACCAGGCGACCGCCCGTGCTCAGCGCCGAGCCGGACGCCGGCAGGAAGCCGGACAGTTTCGGGTCACCGGTACGGTTGCCCGCGCCCGCATCGAACAGCGCCTTGGCCTTGCCCGCCACGCCCTTGCTGCCGTCGGCCAGGTTGACCGCGCAGTGGAGCCAGGTGTGGTCGAGCGTCAGGTCGGTGCCACCGACCAGGGCCGCGGTCGCCGCGTGGTCGACGAACAGGCAGGCCTTGCCGGACTTGTTGAAGTTGGTCACCAGCATGTTGCTCAGGTGGCCGCCGGTGCCTTCCTTCAGATGCAGGCCATTGCCGCCGCCGCTGCCGTTGCCGATCAGCGTCACGTTCGACCAGCGCGGGATCGCGCGCGGCGAGGCGTCGTGGTTGTCGGCCTGGTTGGACGATTCAAAGCCGTTGTCGTCGCCGAGGCCGAGCGAGGAGTCGCCCCACTTCGAGAACGCGAACTGCACCTTGCCGCTCCAGCCTTCGTCCCAGTCGAAGCCGTCGTCACCGCCTTCGTAGGAGATGAGGTACTTCGCGTTGACGGTGCCACCGAACCACTCGAATCCGTCGTCCTTGCCGCGAT
Source organism: Dokdonella sp. (assembly GCA_030150315.1). Classification (GTDB taxonomy): domain Bacteria; phylum Pseudomonadota; class Gammaproteobacteria; order Xanthomonadales; family Rhodanobacteraceae; genus Dokdonella_A. The sequence continues at coordinate 2,507 of JASLGB010000179.1, forward strand.
AGGCCTGCAGGTGCTCCAGCACCGTACCGTCGCCGACCGACTGGAAGGTGAAGGAATTCACCTCGCGGCCTTCGGTGAAGACGTAGCCGGCGTAGCGCGACTGCACATAGCGCAGGCTGCCCGAGCTGTCGTGCGGCTCGTCGCCCCCGTACCGCAGGTTGCTGTCGAAATCGCCGCACCAGTTGAACGCCGCCGTGCCGC
>JASLGB010000180.1 GCA_030150315.1 Dokdonella sp.
CGCGAGGTTGGAGCCGCGGAAGTCGCTGTAGAACACCAGCACCATCACCGGCAGCAAGGCGATGCGGAACAGCGTGAGGCCGGTCGGCAGGGTGATCTTCATCGATGATTCCGCGCTGTTATCCATGGAGGCTCGCATAGATCCGCTCGGCCAGGTCGCGGCTGATTCCCTTGACCTGCATGAGCTCTTCGATTCCGGCCTTCGCCAGCCCACCAAGGCCGCCGAAGTGTCGCAACAGCGCCGCCCTGCGGCGCGCGCCGATTCCGGAGATGTCTTCCAGAGTACTGGTTTCGCGCGCCTTTTCACGCCGGCCGCGATGACCCGTGATCGCGAAACGATGCGCCTCGTCGCGCACACTCTGTATGAGGTGCGAGGCCAGCGACTCCGGCCCCGGCCACAGGGTGCGGCCTGTACGACCGAGGATCAAGGTCTCGTCGCCCGCGCGACGCGCCTCGCCCTTGGCCACGCCGACCACCGGCACGCCCTGCAGGCCGAGTTCGTCGAGCACGTCGATGGCCTGCTGCACCTGCCCCTTGCCACCGTCGATCAACAGCAGGTCGGGCAAGGTCGCCAGTGATTCGTCGAAGCGCGCCGGCCTCGCCTCGCCTTCGCCGGCCATCGCGTCGGCGCTCGCGTCATTCGCCGCGGCGGCGCGACGGAAACGCCGCTGCAAGGCCTGGCGCATCGCGGCGTAGTCGTCGCCGCCGGTGATTCCCGTGATATTGAAACGCCGGTATTGCGATTTCTCCGGCCCTTCCGGCCCGTACACGACACACGAAGCGACCGTCGCCTCGCCCATCGTGTGGCTGATGTCGAAGCATTCCAATCGCCGTGGCGTTTCTTCCAGGCCGAGCAGATCGCGCAATGCCTCGAAGCGCGCCTGCTGTGTCTGCCGGCTCGCCAGGCGCGATGTCAGCGACGCTTCCGCATTGCGCACCGCGAGATCGCGGAAACGCGCGCGTTCGCTGCGCACGTTCCATTTGATTCCAACCGCGCGGCCGGCGCGCTCGCCAAACGCCTCGGCCAACGGCACGGCGTCGTCGATAGCGTGGCTCAGGATCAGCTCCGACGGCAAAGGTCGCTCCAGGTAGTACTGCGCAAGAAACGACGCGATGACCACCGATTCGTCGGCCTCGGTCGGCAACCGCGGGAAGAAGTCGCGCGAGCCGAGCGCAACACCGTTGCGGAAGAACAGCACGCTGATGCAGGCCACGCCATTGCGCAGCGCACAGGCGATCACGTCCATGTCGGCGCTGGCGCCCTGCACGAAGTGATTTGCCTGCACACGCTTGACCGCAGCGATGCGGTCGCGGGTCTGCGCCGCGCGCTCGAACTTCAGCTCCGCGCTGGCGCGCTCCATCGAGGCAACCAGCTCATCCATCACCGCACCGGCGCGGCCGTCGAGGAACATCTCCGCGTGGCGTACGTTCTCGGCGTAGTCCTCCACCGAAACCAGACCGACGCACGGCGCCGTGCAGCGATTGATCTGGTGCTGCAGGCACGGTCGCGAGCGGTTGCGGAAATAGCTGTCCTCGCAGTTGCGGATGCGAAACAGCTTCTGCACCAGATCCAGTGTCGCGCGCACCGCCCCCGCGCTCGGAAACGGCCCGAAGTAACGGCCGGCGTCGCGGCGTGCGCCGCGATGGAAGGCCAGCCGCGGGAAGTCGCCCGCGGTCAGATGGATATAGGGATAACTCTTGTCGTCGCGCAGGACGATGTTGTAGCGCGGCTTCAGCGTCTTGATCAGCTGCGCTTCCAGCAGCAGCGCCTCGGCCTCGGTGCGCGTGAGGGTGGTTTCCATGCGCGCGATTTGCGCCACCATCGACGCGATACGCGGCTGCAGCGCCGGCTTCAGGAAATAACTGCCGACCCGCTTCTTGAGATTGCCCGCCTTGCCGACGTAGAGCAGCTCGTCGGCCGCATTGAACATGCGGTACACCCCGGCGACCCCGCCAGTGTGCTGACGAAGGCCTTGCCGTCGAAAGGTTCGACGCTCGCGTTCAAGATCGACCCACCGCCCTGCTCCACTCGCCAATTTCCCGATTATCGCTCGCCTGCGCAGGCCCGGCGACCGCAATCTCGCGTCGGCCAAGGCGTGCCACGCGCGCCATCCCGATGCATCATGCCGATGCCTCCTTATTCTTCCCGTGGCCCATCCATGCAACGACGCGACTTCCTCAAGACCTCGCTGGCCGGCGCAGCCGTACTCGCCACCTCGTCATGGTCCAACGCCAAGGCATCGCGCGAGCGCCTGCGCGTGGCGATGATTGGCACCGGCCTGCGCGGCCAATCGCAACTCGGCCCGCTGCTCGGGCGCAAGGACATAGAGCTGGTCGCCGTCTGCGATACGCAGCAGGTCATGCTGGACAAGACACTGGCGATCGTCGCCGCGGCAGGCCGGCGCAAGCCCAGAGTCTACGGCGGCAACGGCGATGTGAACGCCTGGAAAAAACTGCTCGCGCAGAAGGGCATCGATGCCGTCTTCATCATCACGCCGTGGGAGTGGCATGCGCCGATGGCGATCGCGGCGATGGAGGCCAGGATCGCGGTCGCCTGCGAGGTCGTCGCCGGCATCAGTCTTCAAGACCATTGGGATGTCCTACGCACGCAGCAGCGCACCGCAACTCCGTACATGCTGCTTGAGAACGTCT
>JASLGB010000210.1 GCA_030150315.1 Dokdonella sp.
TTGTCGACGATGGCGGTGACTTCCTCCGGTTTGACCACCGGGAAGCGCCCGACCGCGACCACCGGGTGCCAGTCGTCGCCATCGACGGCGCCGAACCAGTTGTCGCTGGCGGACTGGCCTTCCGGCGACGGGAACTGCCAAGTCGGAATCAGGTTGCGCTCGCCGAGATTCTTCGGCACTTCCGAGTAGCGTCCGCTGGCAATAGTGCCGAAGGCGTTCGGGTAGAGCAGCTCCTGGTTGACCCACTTCGCGTAGCGGCCGTCGTTGTAGGCGTCGTGGCGGATGTCGAAGCTGGAGTCGCCCACCAGCAGCAGGAAGCGCGGGCGCGGCGCCGGCCACGAGTTCCACGCAATGTCGACCAGGTTGCGCACCGCCTGCGGATGCGGGATGCCGTGATTGAACTCGTCGTAGACCGCGTCGATGTCGAGCACGGCCACCTTGAGCCCGCGCTTCTCGTGGAATTCGGCCAGCGGCCGGATCGCGTCGATCAGGGTCGGATGGCTGACGATCAGATAGTCGTATCCCTGTGCCGGCGTGTGCCAGCGATCGTCCGCGGCGGCGCGCACGCGCACCGGTCGCGCCAGTCCGTCACCGGATACCGGAAACAGCTCGACGCCGGCGGGCGCTGCGGCATAGGCAAGGCCGCCGCCGCCGATGGCGCGTCCGTTGCGGCGCAGTCCGTCGCTGCCGTACAGCACCGGCGGCTGCGCGCCGCGCCAGACCAGCGTCACCGGCCTGTCGGCGTCACCGCTGACGCGCAGCGGCAGGCTGCTGGCGTCGAGGTCGCCGGAGATCGGGTGGCGCGTCTCGGCCCAGTTGAACATGACCACGTCGATCGCCGCGTCCTTGTCCGCGCTCCACGGCAGCGGCCGTTTGGGCACTTCCAGTGCCAGCGTGTTCGCGCGCGCCTGCAGCTGAGCGGCCGGCAGCGTCAGCGCCACCTCGTGCTCGCCGCGGCCGTTCCATTGCGCGGTTTGCAGCAGGCGGCCATTGACGCGGATGGCGACCGCGTGGTCGTCGGGCTTTTCACCTTCGTACTTGAACGGCGGCCTGATCTCGGACAGGCCGCGAAAGCTGAGCTTCAGCGCCACCGTGCCCTTGCGCGGATCCAGATCCGGCAGGTCGAAGCGTGTCTCGAACGGCTTGGCGTCGATGTGGGTCAGCTTGGCCCACTGCCATACGTCCGGTTCCTGGCCGGGTTTGTGCTGCGTGGTATCGAGCCGGATCATCAGGTTTTCCTGCTCGAGGTGCTGCTGCCGCTCCAGCGCGGCCTGTCCGCTGCCGCCGGACTCCGCGTCGCGCATGCGCGCATGCGTGCCGGTCGCGGCGCCGAGCAGGTAGACGTTGTTGATGCTGTAGGCGTCGTACCAGCTTTCCGGCCCGTGCAGGGGTTCGCCGATCCATTCGATGCGGTCGCCGTCGGCAAAGCGGTCGCCGGCCGCGACCACGCGCAGCGGCACTTCCTTGCCGCGCAGCGTCAGCATCAGATCATCGGCGGCGCAGTCGGCAAGGCCCGGTTGCGCCGCGACGATCGCGGCGTGGTCCAGCGCGTAGACACCGGCGTGCTCGAGTTCGATGTGCAGGCGGCCGTTGCAGGCGAGGGCCGGCAGCGGCGCGGCGAGGAAACTCAGCGCGAGCAGGCGCAGGGACAGGGGAGTCGGCATGGTGGCGCGTCGCGCCGGAGTCGGCGCGTTCAAAAGAATGGGAACCGTGCAGGCTACCGACCGGATGACGGGTGGGCAACCGTGCGGCGCGGCGTCGCGCCGCCGTACAGGCGCGCCAGCAGCGCGGCAACTGCAGGCTCGGCGCTGGCCAGCGTGGCCGGGTCGGAGAAATGAAGTTCGCTGAGCACGGCGAAGTACTCGTCCGGCGATTCCGCCGCGTAGGGGTCGATCGCCGTCTCGACGCCGCGCTCGACCGTGTGCGCGAACGCGTCGTAGGCGCCTTGCATCGTGTCGATCCACTCGCGGCGGGAAATTCCCGGTGGCAGCGCCGGCGTGCCGTTCATCGCGCCGTCGCGCGCGTCGAGCTTGTGCGCGATTTCATGCACGACGACGTTGAAACCGTCGAACGGATGGGCTAGGTCGGTGGCGACGTCGGCCCAGGACAACACCACGGGGCCGTGTTCCCAGGCTTCGCCGATCAGGTCGTCATCGCCTTCGGTGACGATGCCGCTGTGTTCGTCCTGATGCGTTCGCCGCACGCGGAACTCGCCCGGATAGACGATGACTTCACGCCAGCCGGAAAGCTCACCAAAGCCCAGGTGCAGCACCGGCAGACAGGCCAGCGCGGCGATCGCGAGGCAGTCGGCATCGTTCAGGACGTGGCCGCCCGCGGCGCTGAACTTCTTGCGCGCGAGGAAGGCTTCACACAGTGCGCGCAGCGCAACCTGTTCTTCGTCGGCGAGGCGCCGGAACAGCGCGGAGCGCGCCAGCAAGGCCTGCCAGTCGCTATCGGTGATGCGGGGCGGGGGATCGAATGCGCCGCGCAGGCGCTGCAGCCAGCTCACCGTGTGGCGGGTCGTGCGTCGACGGCAGCGATCGTGCGCATGCCGCCGCAACGGGCGCGGCGCATCATTTGATCGCGCCGGGGACCAGCGACTGCCAGCGATAGGTCGGGCGTTTCGGAGTGGCCGCGCCGGGCGTGGTCGTCTCGTCGCGCGCCGACGTTGCCGGCGCCGATTCGTCGGCCGTGTCGGCGGCGCTGCCGCCTTGCCGCTCGCCGCCGTGCAGCCCCATGCCGCCGCCGCCCTCGTCGGGGGACTCGATCATCACGTTGCGCAGGCCCTGGGCATTGCCGAGGCCGCTGTCGGAATCGCGCGCGGCCGCGAATGCCGCGACGCCGACGCTGCGCAGCAAACCTTCCTGTGCGAACGCGGGAGCGCTGCCGAGGCAGGCCGCTGCGGACAACAAGACGATGGCGTGCTTGGTCATGGGATATTCCCGTCAGGGAAGCGGTTCATGCTCGCATGAACCTGAGGATGGGCTCCAGCTCCCATTACTTAGCACATTTCGTGCCATCTTGCTCGCGGCGACGGATGCGCCGTCCGCGGCGGTTTGCAGTGTCCGGCGGACACTGGCGGACAGCAAAACTGTCCGCCCGCAGCGGACAGTTGCGCCTGTCGCCAGGACGCTACACTGCCGCGATGCCCGATTCCGCCCTCGCCCAGCCCCCTGCAACCCTTCGCGCCTTGCTCGGCGAACTGGCCGGTGGTGGTCTGGTATCGGGAAGTGAACTGGCGCGGCGGCTCGGCATCAGCCGTGCGGCGGTGTGGAAGCAGGTCGCGCGCCTGCGCGAACTGGGACTGCTGCTGGAGGCGCAGGCGGGCTCCGGCTATCGCCTGACCGCTGCGCTGGAATTGCTCGATCCGGCTGCTATCTTCGCCCATCTGGATGCCAAAGAGCGTCTTTCGATCGCCGATATCGCGGTCTTCTGGCAGCTCGATTCGACCAATACCGCGCTGCTTCGGCGCGCTGGCGCGGATGCGCGCGACGGACTGGCCTGTCTGGCTGAAGTGCAGCTCGCCGGGCGCGGTCGGCGTGGCCGCCAATGGCATGCGCCGCTCGGCGGCAGCCTCGCGCTGTCGGTGCTGAAGCGTTTCGACGATGGCATGGCCAGCCTCGGCGGGCTCAGTCTGGCGGTCGGCGTCGGCGTCGTGCGCGGGTTGGCCGACTGCGGCGTCGAGGGCATCGGCTTGAAATGGCCGAACGACCTGTACGCCCAGGGACGCAAGCTCGGCGGCATCCTGGTGGAGCTGGGTGGCGACGCGAACGGGCCCTGCCATGCGGTGGTCGGCATCGGTCTCAACCTGCGCCTTGGCGCGCAGGCCGCGGCCGGAATCGCCCAGGCCTGGATCGATCTGGCCACGCTTGCGCCGCAGCGGCCGTTGTCGCGCAACCACCTCGCCGCGCGGGTCCTGGCGCGCGTCACGGCCGCGCTCGAGGAATTCCGGCGCGATGGATTCGCCGCGTTCGCGCACGACTACGCGCGGCTGGATGTCCTGAGCGACCAGCCCGTGCGTGTGCTGCGCGCCACCGGGCACGCCGATGGCGTGGCGCTCGGCATCGACGCGCGCGGTGCGCTGCGAGTGCGTTTTGCCGACGGCGAGCGCAGCGTCGATGGCGGCGAAGTCAGCATTCGCGCGGTGGGCGGAGGCGAGGCATGAAGCTCCTGATCGACCTCGGCAACACGCGCCTGAAATGGTCCACCCTCGCGCACGGCGCGCTGCGGCCTGGCGGCGTGTTCGCCCACGCCCATGCACCGCTCGGGCCGCTGCTGCGCGACGAATGGGGCGCGATGCGTGGCGTTGAGGCGGTGTTTGTCGCCAGCGTCGCCGCCGCGGCGCTCGAAACGCCCTTGGCGGCGTGGATCCAGCAACGCTTCGGTCAGCGCGCGGTGTTCCTGCGCTCGCCGAAAGCCGCACTCGGCATCCGCAACGCCTACGAACAGCCGGAGCGACTCGGCATCGACCGCTTTCTCGCGCTGGCCGCGTTGCAGGCGGCGGCGCCGCGCGCGCAGGTGCTGGTCAGCGTCGGCACGGCGCTGACCGTGGATGCGCGGGCCGCCGACGGCCGCCATGCCGGCGGCGTGATCCTGCC
>JASLGB010000237.1 GCA_030150315.1 Dokdonella sp.
AAAAAACTTCATGAATGGAGTAGTTCATGAATTCCATCCCGATGCGGCGGCCCACCCCGGCCAGCGAACTGGGCGCTCCCGCCTTGCGCGCCTTCTTCGCCATTGCCGAACGCTGGGATCTGCGCGCCGCCGAACAGCGCCGCCTGCTCGGTGATCCGCCCGAATCGACGTTCTACAAATGGAAACGCGACGAAGGCGGAGCGGTCTCGCGCGACGTGATCGAGCGCATCAGCTACGTGCTCGGCATCTTCAAGAATCTGGAGATCCTGTTCCCCGAGCCGGCGCGCGCGGACGCCTGGGTGCGCGCGCCGAACAGCGCGGCGGCCTTCGGTGGCCGTTCGGCGCTCGAACGCATGCTGTCGGGCAACGTCGCCGACCTCTACGTCGTGCGCCAGTACCTCGACGCGCAACGTGGCTGGAACTGATCCGATGGCTAACCCGCCTCCGCTCAAGCGCATCCGCTGGAGCCGCGCTTATCGCATCGTGCCGAGCCGGTTTCCGCCGGTCGGCGTGTTCGATCGCATCGCCGATCCGGCCGATCTCGACGCGCTGTACGAGATCGAGGCGCTGACCAACCCGCGCCTGCGCGAGGAGATCGGCGCGCTGGCAATGGTGCCGAAGGAACGCCGCATCAGTGGGCCTGGCAGCACGCCGGTGATGGCCGCGTTCACCCACCTCAATCCCGAGGGCAGCCGCTTTTCCGATGGCAGCTGGGGCGTGTTCTACGCCGCGCACGGCGTCGACACCGCGATCGAGGAAACCATCTGGCATCGCGAGCGCTTCCTGCGTGCCACCGCCGAGGCGCCGATCGACCTGGAGATGCGCTGCTACCGCACCGCCATCAACGGTCGCCTGCACGACCTGCGCGGCGGCTGGCCGGCCGAGCACGATCCGGCCGACTACCGCGCCAGTCAGGCACGGGCGCGCGAGCTGCGCGCGCAGGGTTCCAACGGCATCGTCTACGACAGCGTGCGCGATCCCGGCGGCGCATGCGCCGCGCTGTTCTATCCGGATCTGGCCGCGCCCTGCGTGCAGGCGCAGCACTTCCTCTATCGCTGGAACGGCGACTGCATCGCCGCCGTACTGGAAGTGACCGAGCACGCGCGCCGCCGCTGAGCGGCACGCGGCCTCAGGGCCGTTCGAGGATCGCCGTGACGCCCATGCCACCGGCGGTGCAGATCGAGATCAGGCCGCGGCCGGAACCCTTTTCCTCCAGCAGCTTGGCCAGCGTGGCCACGATGCGTGCGCCGGTCGCCGCGAACGGATGGCCGGCGGCGAGGCTGGAGCCGTTGACGTTGAGCTTGGCCGGATCGATCGAACCGAGCGGCGCATCCAGGCCGAGGCGGTTCTTGCAGTAGTCGGCTGATTCCCACGCCCGCAGCGTGCACAGCACCTGCGCGGTGAAGGCTTCGTGGATTTCGTAGAAATCGAAGTCCTGCAAGGTCAGGCCGGCTTCGGTCAGCATGCGCGGCACGGCGATCGTCGGCGCCATCAGCAGGCCTTCGCCACGCAGGAAGTCGACCGCGGCCACGCGCGCATGGCTGAGATAGGCCTGCCCCTTCAGGCCCTGCGCAGCATCCCATTCGTCGCTGGCCAACAGGACCTCGGCGGCGCCGTCGGTCAGCGCGGTGGAGTTGCCAGCGGTCAGCGTGCCTTGGCCTGACGTGCGGTCGAACGCCGGCTTCAGCGCGGCCAGCTTTTCCAGCGTGCTGTCCGGTCGCAGCAGGTTGTCGCGGTCGACGCCGCGGAACGGCACCACCAGATCGTTGAAGAAGCCGCGCTCGTAGGCGGCCGCCAGCTTGCGGTGGCTGGACAGCGCCAGCTCGTCCTGCGCCTCGCGGCCGATGTGCCATTCCCTCGCCATCAGCTCGCAGTGCTCGCCCATCGACTTGCCGGTGCGCGGCTCGGCGACGCCGGGGAACGACGGCTTGAACTCGCCGAACGAGAAGTTCTTCACCGCCGATTCGATCTTCTGCTTCGGCGTCTTGGCGCGATTGAGGTTCAGCAGGCGCTGCTGCAGCGCGCGCGAATAGACGATCGGCACATCGCTGGTGGTGTCCGAGCCGCCGGCGATGCCGGAGTCGATCTGGCCGGTGGCGATCTTGTTGGCGATCAGGATCGCGTTGTCGAGCGAGGTGCCGCAGGCGCGCGCCGTGGTGATGCCGGGCGTGGTCGCGGCGAGGCCGGAAGACAGCGTGGCCTCGCGGGCGAGGTTCCAGTCCGAGGCGTGCTTGATGACCGCGCCGAAGGCCACGTCACCCAGCTCCAGCCCGTGCAGCCCGAAGCGCTCGACCAGGCTGCCGAGCGTCTTCACCGCCATGCCGAAGTTGCCGACATCCGCATACGCGGTGTTGTTGCGGCAGAACGGAATGCGCACGCCGCCGATGATGCCTACCCGTTTCAGACTCACGATTCCACCTTCCTGTCCGCTGCCCCCATCCCTGCCGCACTGCTTGCGCAGGTTTTCCCCATTCTAGGCCGATGGCGCCGATGGCATGGCGCACAGTGCCTCGGGCAATGGACCCCAGTGTGCCTCGTTGTGGCGCCACAGTTCGCGATACCAGACGCGGAACATCGCGATTTCCTCGCCGCGCGCGTCGTCGCCGAGCGCATCGATCATCACGCTTGGCGGCAGGCCTTCGCCGGTCACGCGGATCATCGCATCGAACAATTCCGTCCACAGCGGCGTGTAGGCGATGCGTGCCGCGTCGCGCGCGATGCGCGCCTGCTCGGCGGCCACGTCGCCCGCGCCCGGCTTGATCGCCAGCGTCTGCACCCACGGCGATTCGCTGAACATCGCCAGCGGTTCGAGGCCAGCGTGGCGGCAGAACGCGTCCACTTCCTGCGGTGTGGAGAACTGGTTGCGCGCGACGTCCTTGCGCTGGCCCGGATCGGCATGGCGATGCTGGCCCACTTCCAGCGCGAAGCGGCGCCAGCCGACCGTGCTGGCAAGGTTCCAGGTGTCGAAGAAGACGAGGCCGCCCGGCTTCAGCACGCGCGCGATTTCTTCCAGGTAGAGGAAGAAGTCTTCCTTGTCCATGTGGATGAACACGGCCACGCAATAGACCTTGTCGAAGCTGGCCGACGGCAGTGCTTCCAGACTGCTGCGCTTGAGTTCGGTCAGGCCGACATTGGAGAACTCGCGCAGCCGCTCGCGCGCGACGCCGAGCATGTTGGCGGAGATGTCCGCGCCTTCCCAATGCGCCACCTGCGGCGCCAGCTCGCGGCCGATGCGGCCGACGCCGCAACCCAGTTCGAGGACGCGATCGGTCGACTTCAGGTCGAGTGCGCAGGCCACCTGTCGCGCGGTGTAGGCACCGGTCAGGCGGGCGACCTCTTCGTTGGCGCTGCCATCGACGGCGATGAAGGCGCCGGTCGTCGTGCTCGCCTTTTCGTCCCAGAAGTTCTTGTAGTTGTTTGCGGCCATGGAAACGGATTCCGGTGATGAGGGGTTCGGGTAGCCGTCCATGGTAATGCAAGCCCGCCCGCGCGGCCTCAGGACGGATGCCGCGGGCGCGAGCTGCCGAGCTTGCGGGTGACCGTGTTGCGGCCGATGCCGAGTGCTTTCGCCGCGTTCTGGCGATGGCCGCCATGCGCGTCGAGCGCCGCCTGTAGCAGCACGCGCTCGAACTCGGCCAGCGCCTCGGCGTGCAGGTCGGTGCGGCCTTCGGCCAGCGCGGAAGCGGCCCAGCGCGCCAGCTCGGCGCTCCATTCCACCGGTGCATCGGGCATGGCGGCGCTGCGCAGGCTCGCCGGCAGGTCGGCCACGCCAATCTCGCGGCCCGGCGCGAGCACGGCCAGGCGCCGGCACAGGTTTTCCAGCTGGCGCACATTGCCCGGCCAGTCGCCCTGGCGCAGCGTCTCCAGCGTGGCCGGCAGGAACTGTTTGCGCGCGGCGCCCGACTGCGCGCAGGCACGGGCGAGGAAGTGCTGCGCCAGCGCCGGAATGTCCTCGCGCCGCTCGCGCAGCGGCGGCAGGTGCAGGCGCACGACGTCGAGCCGATGCAGCAGGTCGGCGCGGAACTCGCCGCGCGCGGCCTTCGCGTCGAGATCCTGATGGGTGGCGGCGACGATGCGCACGTCGGCGCGGATCAGCTCGCGCCCGCCGACGCGGTAGAACTCGCCCGCCGCCAGCACGCGCAGCAGGCGCGTCTGCAGCGCCAGCGGCATGTCGCCGATCTCGTCGAGGAACAGCGTGCCGCCATCGGCCTGCTCGAACCGACCGGCGTGACGCCTGACCGCGCCGGTGAACGCGCCGGCCTCGTGGCCGAACAATTCCGATTCGAGCAGCTCGGACGGGATCGCGGCCGTGTTCAGCGCGATGAACGGCGCGGCGGCACGCGCGCTTTCCCGGTGCAAGGCGCGCGCGACCAGCTCCTTGCCGGTACCGGTTTCGCCGGTTACCAGCGCACCGAGGCCGCTGGCGGCAACGCGCCCGATCGCGCGGAACAGTTCGCGCATGGCCGCGCTGGCGCCGATCATTCCCGCATCGTCGGCGGCCGCGGCCGGTGCCGGCGACGACTCCGGTTGCGCCAGCGCGCGACGCGCGGCGGCGACCGCCTGGTCGAGATCGAACGGCTTGGGCAGATAGTCGAACGCACCCAGCCGATACGCCGCCGCGGTGGAGGCCACGTCGGTGTACGCACTCATCACCACCACCGGAAAACGGCGCGGCGGCGTGGCCACGCGCTCCAGCAGCTTCAGGCCGCTGGCACCTGGCATGCGCACGTCGGTGAACAGCAGGTCGGGCACGGCCGCGTCCAGCGCGGCGATCACGGCTTCGGCGTCGGCGAACTCGCGCACCACGAAGCCCGCTTCGCGCAACGCGGCGGCCAGCACGAGGCGGACGCTGCGGTCGTCGTCGACAATCCAGACGTTCATGGTGCGGAATCCTCGCCACCGAGCGGCAGCAACAAGCTGAAAACTGTGTGGCCGGGGCGGCTGCCATGCGCCAGTTCGCCGCCGTGCTCGCGCGCGATTTCCCGCGCCAGCGCCAGACCCAGTCCGGTGCCGTCGGCGCGCCCCGATACCAGCGGCTCGAACAGCGTATCGGCCAGCTCCGACGGCACGCCGCGGCCATCGTCGACGACATCCACGCGCAGGGCATGCCGCAGGCGGCAGGCACCGAGCCGCGCACCGTGCTCGACGCGCGTGCGCAGCAGCACGCTGCGCGCGCCGGCCTCGACCGCATTGCGCGCGAGATTGAGCAGGGCCTGCTGCAGCCGATCCGGTTCCGCCGCGACGGGCGGCAGACTCGGGTCGTAGTCGCGTCGCACGACGGGCGCTTCCGGCGCGGCCGCCACCAGCGCCGCCACGCGCTCGAGTACCTGATGGATGTTCACGGCGGCACGCGCCGGCGCCACCCGCGACGCGCGCGCACCGGTCAGCAGAAGGCCGTCGGCCAGCGCGGCGAGCCGGTCAACTTCGTCCACGATCAGGTCGGCGAAACCGGCCAGTTCGGCGTCGCCGACGCGGCGCGACAGCAGTTGCGCCGCGCCGCGCATGCCGGCCAGCGGCCCTTTCACCTCGTGCGCGAAGCCGCGCAGGGACTCGGACAGGCGCAGGGCCGCGCTGGACGCATCGGCCGGTTGCAGCTCCAGCAGCAGGTGGCGCTCGTCGAGCGGAGTGAACGCAAGGTCGGCGCCGCGATCACCCGATGCCGTGCGCAGGCGCGCGTCGCGCAGCCAGACGCGGCACTCGTCGCGCTGCGCGCGCGCGGCGGCATCGACCAGCCGCGGCGGCGTCGCATCCAGCAAGGCCAGCGGTTCGCCGCGCAGGATCCGCGCGTGGTCGCCGAGCCAATCGCGCAGCGCGGAATTGGCCTCGGCCAGCAGCAGTGCGCGATCGACCAGGGCCATCGGCGTCGCGCACGACTCCAGCGCGGCACGGGGCAGGACGTACGGGGAATCGGGCGCGGGCGGCATTGCACCATTCTAGGGCAAGCGGCCGATGGCAGTCGGGCTGTTCGCTGTCTCAGATGCCGCGGTTGCGCCCGTGGAACGGCTGGTAGAACGCGCGCAAAGCGGCGATGTCGGCGTCCTTGTCGCCGGTCGTTTGGAACAGCGGGCCGAAGCCGATGGTCTTCGACGGATAGTCGAAATACAGCGGCAGGATCGGCACACCCGCTTCGTGCGCGATATGCCAGAAGCCGCTGCGCCAATGCGTGACCGCGCGGCGCGTGCCTTCCGGCGCCAGGCCGAGCCACAGGCGCGGGCTGTCGTGGAAGCGCGCGACCATCTGCTCGACCACGCCATTGGTGGCATGGCGCTCCACCGGAATGCCGCCGAGGTGGCGAAGAAGCCAGCCGAGCGGGCCGCGGAACAGCTCCTGCTTGCCCATGAAGGTCAGGTTGACGCCCAGCGCGACCTTCATCAGCATGCCCCACAGCCCGTCCCACCAGGAGCTGTGCGGCGCGGCGATGACCACCAGTCGCGCCACATCCGGCAATTGGCCG
>JASLGB010000278.1 GCA_030150315.1 Dokdonella sp.
ACTAGGACGATTTGGCTGAAGTTGTCGACGGTGAAGCCATGGTCGAAGCCGCGTCGGCCTAGCCTTGCGTGTTGACCGCGACCGAGCACGGTTACGGAAAGCGTACGCCGCTGTCGAAGTACCCGCGCAAGGGACGCGGCATCCAGGGCGTGATCGGCATCCAGTGTTCCGAGCGCAACGGCAGTCTTGTCGGCGCCGTCCTGCTCGACGATACGCACGAGGTCATGCTGATTTCCAATCAGGGCACCCTGGTGCGCACGCGCGCGTCCGAAATCGCCACCGTCAGCCGCAACACGCAGGGCGTCACGCTGATCCGCCTGCCGGTGGACGAGGCGCTGGTCGGCGTGGTCAAGGTCGATGCCTTCGGTGAAGAAGGCGCCGACGACAGCGACAACGGCGACAGCGTTGACGGCGTCGGTGGCAGCGAAGGCGGCGTACCCCAAAGCGATACCGCGGGCAACGAAGCCGCGACGGAAGAGTAAGTCCCGGCATGCGCATTCCGGCGGATGCCGGGATGCGCAGCCCTCGGCCGGCTTTCCCCGATGAGGGCGTCGGCAGCGCCCCCGCGCGAGCAGCGCGTGGCGCCTTGCAAGGAAACCCTCCCGTGGCAGTCAGGCGATACGCCGCTGCCGCAGGAGGGCGGTGTTGCCTCAGGCCTGTGACAGCGCCTGCTCGAGGTCGGCGATCAGGTCGTCGATGTGCTCGATGCCGATCGACAGGCGGATCATTTCTTCGCGCACGCCGGCCTTGGCCAGTTCCTGTGGCGACAGCTGGCGATGCGTCGTGGATGCCGGATGCGTGGCCAGCGATTTCGTGTCGCCGATGTTGACCAGGCGCGTGAACAGCTGCAGTGCATCCTGAAAGCGAATGCCGGCATCACGGCCGCCCTTGACCCCGAACGTGAACAGGCCCGGCGCCTTGCCGCCGAGGTATTTCTCCGCGAGGGCGCGATCGGGATGATCGGCCAGGCTCGCATGTTCGACCCATGCCACCTTCGGATGCGAGCGCAGATGCTGCGCGATGCGCGCGGCGTTGTCGGTGATGCGCTCGATGCGCAGGCCGAGCGTCTCGATGCCCTGCAGGATCAGGAAAGCGTTGAACGGCGACAGCGCCGCGCCGGTATTGCGCAACGGCACCACGCGCGCGCGGCCGATGTAGGCGGCGGGGCCGAAGGCGTCGGTATAGACCACGCCGTGATAGCTGACATCCGGCGTGTTCAGGCGGGCGAAGCGCTCCTTGTGCTCGGACCAGGGGAAGCGACCCGAATCGACGATCGCACCGCCCAGACTGGTGCCGTGACCGCCGAGGTACTTAGTCAAAGAATGCACGACGATGTCCGCGCCGTGATCGAACGGGCGCAGCAGGTGCGGTGTCGCGACGGTGTTGTCGACGATCAGCGGCACGCCATGACGATGGGCAATATCGGCCAGCGCGGCGATGTCGCCGATGTTGCCGAGCGGGTTGCCGACCGATTCGACGAACACCGCCTTGGTGCGTTCGTCGATCAGCGGCTCGATCGAGGCCGGGTCGCGCACGTCGGCGAAGCGCACGTCGATGCCGTACTGCGGCAGCGTGTGTGCGAACAGGTTGTAGGTGCCGCCGTAGAGCAGGCTGGACGAGACGATGTTGTCGCCGACGCCGGCAATGGTCTGCACCGCGTAGGTGACCGCCGCCTGTCCCGAAGCCAGCGCCAGCGCGCCGATGCCGCCCTCTAGCGCGGCAATGCGCTGCTCGAGGACGTCGTTCGTCGGATTCATGATGCGCGAATAGATGTTGCCGGCGACCTTGAGGTCGAACAGGTCCGCGCCGTGCTGCGTGTCATCGAACGCGAAAGCAACCGTCTGGTAGATCGGGACGGCGACCGCCCGCGTCGTCGGGTCGGGTCGATAGCCGCCATGCACGGCGATCGTTTCGGGTTTCCAGCGGGTTTCGGGAGGGCTCATGTCGTCGACTCGTCGAAGGGAGTGCGGTCGATTCTAGGTGGCCGCACTCATGCCTTCGGATGCGTGCGGCATGAGCTCATGCCGGCGCCGGATCCGTCGCGGGCCGAATCAGTCCAGTGCTGCCAGCATCGCCTCGGCGGACGAGACCTTGAATTCGCCCGGTGCCTCCACGTGCAGCAGCTTCACCACGCCATCCTCGGCGAGCAGCGCAAAGCGCTTGCCACGCACGCCCATGCCGAAGCGCGTCGCGTCCATCTCCAGTCCCAGTGCGCGCACGAAGGCGCCATTGCCGTCGCCGAGCATCAGCAGTCCTTCCGGAACCTGCTGCGACTTGCCCCAGGCATCCATCACGAACGCATCGTTCACCGCGACGCAGGCGACATCGATGCCGCGGGCCCGGAAATCGGCGTGGTGCGCCACGTAGCCGGGCAGGTGTCGCGCGGAGCAGGTGGGCGTGAAAGCGCCCGGAACGCAGAACAGCAGCACCCGCTTGCCGCCGAACAACTCGGCTGTGGTGATCGGCTGCACGCCGTCCTTGAGGAGATCCAGTTTCGCGTCTGGAATGCGGTCGCCGATCCGGATGGTCATGAGGCAGGTCTCGCTGAAGCAGGCTCGTGGGAGCGGGGCTGACGATGATACGGCCTCGCCGCCGCGTGTCGCACGGCTCTTGAAAGGTCGTCGCCGGCGTCCATTTACCTGCCATCGCGGCGCACTTGGCGCGCCCACCTTTGTGGAGACAAGCCTCATGCTGGTTACCCATTATTCCCCTTGGCTGGTTCGCGGAAATGCACAGGTGAAGCAGACGCTGGACCGTTTTTTCGATGAAGGCCGTTGCGCCGGCTGGACGCCGCAGATCGACGTGCGCGAGGAAGCCGCACGCTTTGTGATCGTGGCCGATCTTCCCGGCCTCGATCCGGCCGACATCGAGGTACAGATGGAGCGCAACGTGCTGACCTTGAAGGGCGAGCGCAAGGCCGAATCGCTGGGCGACGACGCGCGCGTCACGCGTTCGGAACGTCGTCACGGCAGTTTCGAGCGCCGCTTCACCTTGCCGGACAATGTCGATGCCGACGCGATCGCGGCGACCGGCAAGCATGGCGTGCTCGAAATCTCGATTCCGAAGAAGGCGGAAGCATCGCCGCGTCGCATCGAGATTCATGCCTGAGGTCCGCGACCCCTGCCTGCTTTGGTACGCTGGAGAAGACTGGCGTACCGCATGAACCCACGTCCGGCCCGCGGTGATCCCGCGGGCCGGCGTCGTCTGGAGAAATGGCTCGGATGGAATTCAAGGACTACTACGACACGCTGGGCGTGAAATCCGACGCCAGCGACAGCGAGATCAAGTCGGCCTATCGGCGGCTGGCACGCAAGTACCACCCGGACGTCAGCAAGGAGGCGGGCGCCGAGGAGAAGTTCAAGTCTGTCAACGAAGCGTACGAAGCGCTGCGCGAGCCGGAGCGCCGCAAGGCCTACGATCAATTGCGCGCCGGCGGCTATCGCGGCGGCGACACGTTCCGCGGGCCACCGCCGGGCTGGCAGGGCCAGGGCGACTTTGGCGGCGGTGGCGGCGACCAGGAAGACTTCAGCGACTTCTTCGAGTCGCTGTTTGGCGCGCGCGGCGGTGCCGGGCGCGTCGGCCCGCGTCCCGGGCGCGATCTGCATGCGCAGCTCGGCATCGACCTGCAGACGGCCTACCACGGCGGCCTCGAGCGCATTTCATTGCGCGACTCCGGCGGCGCCGAGCGCACGCTGGACGTGAAGATTCCTGCCGGCATCACGCCGGGCAAGCTGATCCGTCTTGCCGGGCAGGGGCATCCGGGCATGAACGGCGGCCGTTCCGGCGACCTCATTCTCGAAGTGGCCTTTCGCGACGATCCGCGCTTCCGCCTGGACGGCAAGGACATCCTGGTGGAGCTTCCGGTGGCGCCGTGGGAGGCGGCCCTCGGTGCGACCGTGACGGTGCCGACGCTGGGCGGCAACGTGGAGCTGCGCGTGCCCGCCGGCTCGAATGGCGGGCGCAAGATGCGCCTGCGCGGCCGCGGCTGGCCGGGCAAGACGCCCGGCGACCAGATCGTCACGCTGACCTTGCGCACGCCCAAGCCTGCGTCGGACGAACAGCGCGCGGCCTACGAGGAACTGGCCAAGGCGTTCTTCGAATACGACCCGCGCGCCTGACGCGGCTCATGACGCAAAAGGGCGCGCGGTTTCCCGTGCGCCCCTTGGGTGTCGCGTATCCGGGCGGCCTTATGCCGGCGGCAGGTATTCGGTGACGACGCGCGTCAGCTCGTTCTCGTCGATCGGCTTGGTGACATAGGCCTTGGCGCCCTGGCGCATGCCCCAGACCCGATCCGTTTCCTGATCCTTGGTGGTGACCAGGACGATCGGGATGTGGCTGGTCTTGGGATCCTTGGCAATCGTTCGCGTGGCCTGGAAGCCGTTGAGGTTGGGCATGACCACGTCCATCAGGATCAGGTCCGGCAGTTCGCGCTTGGCGACCTCGACTCCGGCAGCGCCATCCTCGGCGGTGATGACCTCGTGACCGAGTTTTTCCACGGTTCGCTTCATGCCGACGAGTTGGGACGGCGAGTCGTCGACGATCAATATTTTTGACATGTGTACGAAGTTCCCCCCTGGACTAGGGCTGCATTCTAGACAGACACAGTGGCGGCGACCAGATGGCGATCAGCCGACCCGGATCACGGTGCGTCCGAGCGCCCCGCCAGCCAGCATGGTATCGAAAATGCCCGGCAGATCGGGCAGTCCGACTTCACGGTTCGCGATCGTGTCCAGGTGCGCCGGCTTCCAGTCGCCGGCCAGATGTGCCCAGATCCGGTCGCGGATGTCGCGCGCCGTGCCGGCCGATGCGACGCCGAGCAGGCTGAGTCCGCGGATGATGAACGGCATCACCGTCGTTGCCAGCTCGATGCTGGCGGCATTGCCGCACAGCGCGATGTTGCCGTAGGGCTTCATCACGCGCGTCAGGCCGGCCAGCATGTCGCCGCCGACGTTGTCGATCGCGCCGGCCCAGCGCGCGCTTTCCATCGGGCGCTGGCCCCAGAACAGCTCCTTGCGCGCGATGCACTGCTTCGCGCCGAGGCCGATCAGATAGTCGAACTGCTCGACCTTGCCGGTGATGGCGTGTGCTTCGAATCCCGCGCGGGTAAGGATGTCGACGGCCATCGAGCCGACCCCGCCGGTCGCGCCGGTCACCACCACCGGCCCCATGTCGGGCTTCTGCCCGTTGCGCACCATCTGGAACAGCGCCAGCGCCGCGGTGAAGCCGGCGGTACCGATCGCCATCGATTCGCGCAGGGTCAGGCCGGTCGGCAGCGGGACTGTCCACTTCGATTCCAGTCGCACGTACTCGGCGTAGCCGCCGTCGCGCGTTTCCGACAGGCCGCAACCGGTGCACAACACCGCGTCGCCTTCCTTGAACGCCGGGTCGGTCGAGGCGGCGACATAGCCGGCCGCGTCGATGCCGCCGTTGAGCGGGTACTGGCGCAGGATCTTGCCCTTGCCGGAACCGGCCAGCGCGTCTTTGTAATTGACCGAGGAATACGCGACCTTGACCAGCACTTCACCGGGCGAGAGGTCGTCGATGCGCATCTGCTCGATGCCGGCACGGTGTGCGCCCTCGTCGTTGTGGATGCGGAAGGCCTGAAACGGAGCGGTGGTCATTGCAGATTCCCTGAAGAGGACTTCGCCGGCGCGCGGGCGCGGGCGGAGGAGGGGGCGGGTGATGCCTTTTCCCAAGGTTCCACATCGCCGTCGACGACGTCAAACAGCGGGTGTGGCAACGGCGTGCGGATCGACTGCTGCGACAGGAGACGATCCGGATCACGCACGACGAGCTTGGCGCGCAGATGCTGCCATTCGCACTGCATCTGGCCGGTGGTGACCGGCAGTCGCTCGGAGGAAGTCCCATCCGCGATGCGCGAAACATCGAAGCGGTAGCCGCGGCGCGAGGCTTCCGCCGCGACCACTCGCAGGTACTCGGCGATCAAGGCCGCCGGCGACTGCGCCGTGCGGAAGCGGTCAAGCTGCGGATGGCGCGTATAGCCCTTGGTCCGGCCGAGCAGGACGGCTTGCGCCAGCAGCGTCTCGCGCCACAGCGCGACCAGCCCCTTGGCGTCGAGGTATTGCGGGTGCAGGCTCCAGATGCGCATGGAAGCAGTTTCCGTCCGGCTGGCGGGCAGCGATGGGTGACGAAGGACTGCGCGGCGCCGCTTCCCGCATGGGCGGGGCGCGCTCGCCGCGCAGGAGATTCCTCAGGGTTGGGCGGTCCTTTCCAGCAGGCGCACGCGGCCTTGCTCGATCTGCCAGAGAAGCTTGTTTTCGACGGTGGCGGCGTAGACCGGCAGGCCGTAGTCCAGGCTCATGAAAACGTGGAACGCGGTTGGCGTCGGTGACGTCAGATGGGTCGCCATCAATGCCT
>JASLGB010000292.1 GCA_030150315.1 Dokdonella sp.
GCCGACCTGCGCATGCTCGTTGAAGTAGAAACGGCGCCACCAGCTGTTGTCGGCGGTCGAGGTGTTCTCCTCGCCACAGGAAACGCCTTCGTCACCTGGCGAATTGTCGGCCATCTGCGAGATCGAGAATTCGTCGAGCAGAACCGGCTTGCCGAAGCGGTTGGCGGACCGCGGCGCACGCTGCCACTGGCCGCTCGGACGCAGGTCGTGCGCGGTGAGGCGGCGCGCGGCGCTGGTCTTGTAGCTGGTCGGCGTGGCGCTGCGGTTGGCCGCCGTCGTCGCGATGGAATAGGTCAGCGCGGCGCCGCCGCTGTTGCCGATGGTCAGCACGTCGGCGTCGGAAGCCCCGCTTTGTGCCGTGAAGGCGAGCGCCTGCGGTGTCACCGACGCGACCGGGTCGGCGCTGACCACGGTGCCGTTGTAGAAGTAGGCCGCATCCGCGCCATGGGAGCCGACCACGATGGTGTCGCCGCTCTTGGCCACCGAGGTGGAGAACTTGCTGCTGGCGGCCGCATCGGAAGCCGACAGCTTGCCGGTCTGGGCCCAGTTGCCGCCGTCGTTCTCGAACAGGTAGGCCGCGCCGTTCTGGCCATCCGCGCCATCCGCACCGACCACCGCGATGCCGCTGTCCAGCGCAACCCAGACGCCGAAATTGGCACCCGGCTCGCCATCGGCCGCCGTGATTTTCTGCTGCATCGACCAACTGCCGCCGGTACGCGTGAAGATCCACGCGGCGCCCGTGCTGGGCGCATCGCCCATCGCGAGGTTGCCGCCGATGACCGCCGTTGAGCCCTCGATGGCGACCGCGGAGCCGAAGCCGGTGAACGGGCCCGTGCCGGCTGCGCCGAGGCGCTGCGTCTGGGTCCAGTTGCCGCCGTCTTCCTCGAAGACATAGGCCGCGCCGGTGATCATGCTCGGCATCGGCGAGCCGATCATCACGGTGCTGCCGTCGATCGCGCCGCTGATGCCGAGCTGGTCGTTGCCCACGCCGTCCGCGGCGACCAGCTTGGCCGCCTGGGTCCAGCCGCTGCCATCAACGGTGAACACATAGGCCGCGCCCTGCATGGCGTTGCCGCCGATGGTCGCCGTTGGTGCGGTGACGAGCGCGTTGTTGCCCGACAGGCCGACGATGGTGCCGAAACGGTCACCCGCGGCCGCATCAGTCGCCACCAGCTTGGCGGTCTGGGTCCAGTTCGCGCCGTTGCCTTCGAACACGTAGGCGGCACCCTGGTTGCCGTCCTTGGCGCGTGCGCCGATCAGGGCGCGATTGGCGTTGATCGAGACCGAGTAGCCGAAGGCGTCGCCGGCCGCGCCGTCGGCGGCATCGAGGCGCGCGACCTGGGTCCAGCCGGTCGCGCCCTGCTCGAACACGTAGGCTGCGCCTTTGCCGCCCGCCTTGGTGGCGCCGATCAGCGCCTGGGTGCCGGAAACGGCCACCGAATAGCCGAACTCCTCGCCGGCCGCGCCATCGCTGGCCTTCACTTTCTGCTCCACCCACACCAGCGGATCGACCACCACCGGATAGGTGGCCGCGCTGTCGTCGAACGCGATCACGATGCGCTCGCCCGAGTGCTGCAGGCTGGCCGGAAGCACCTGGCCATTGGCATCGGTCACCACCAGCTTGCCGTAGCGCAGCGCGCCCCAGCCCAGGTCGTCGCCGGCTTTCCGCGCGGCGCGCGACGACGCCAGCTGCAGCGTGATTTCGCCCTCGCCTGCGGGGCGCTGATCGAAGGTGAAGCCCTGCTCGAAGCCGAGCGGCAGCACCTTCCACCATTCGGTCACGCCGCCGAACTCGTAGTGCGCCTCGTTGGCGTCGAGGCGCGGAGCGACTGCCGTGGCCTCGTGTCGCCGGGCGCCGCGGCCCCAGTCGATCAGATTCAGGCTCAGTGCCTGCGCGCCGCGGAAGGTCGCGCCGCCCGGCAGGAAGCAGCCTTCCAGCGCCTGCTCGGCCAGCGTGGCGCAGCCGCGCGAATCCAGCGCATGGGTGTCGACGGCTTCGCTGGCGAGCGCGGCGTAGAACGCCGGTTGCAGCGATGCCGGAAGAGCGGTCGATCGGTCGACGGTGTTTGCTGTCGCGGGCCGGGCGGCGGCAGGAGCCGCCATCACTGCGCCGAGCGCAAGCGCCAGCACTGAGGTCATCGGAACCTTCATACGTTCTATCTCCGGGAAAAAATCGAGACCGCGGAGCGGTCCCTCCGGAATATTTGCACGCCAAATCGCACCGTCAATGCGATCTGTCGACTAATTTTATCCATGAGCAAAAACATTCATGGAGGTCGAGATAAACACTCTTCCAATGCGCGTGCCAAAGGTCATGCGGTCTGGACGGAAAGCAGTCCGAACCCCTCAGGAGTTGCGTCCGGACTGCCTCAGGGCGGCAAACCAGCCGAGCTGGAATCGCGTGTCCGCGTTCAACAGCGCCATCGCCTCGATCAGGCGTCGATTGAGCGTGCTCGCGGAAATGCCGAGTTCGCGCGCGATAACCTTGTCCGGCAGACCAGCGGCAAGCAGGGACACGACGGCCTGAAGCGGTTCGGGCAGTTCGCTGCCGGCCGCATCCAGCGCCAGCGCGCCGCTGGCCGAGGCCTGGATCGGTGTGGCTTGCTCCCACAGCAGCTCGAACAAGGCATGCAGCGCATCGAGCAGGGCCGAGGAACGCACCACCAGCGAGGCGCTGTCGGCGCGGTTGAGGTCCAGCGGAACGAAGGCCAGATTGCGATCGGCCAGCACCATCTTGAATGGCAGGCTTTGCACGACGCGCACCTCCTCGCCGGCGCGCACGTCACCGAGGATGCGATCGGCCATGCCGGGAGCGGCAAGGAAGCTGGCATCGACGATATTGCGGAAGCGGACGCCGCGCCGTTGCGCCTCGCGGTGCGGCTTCTGTGCCTGCTCCGGCGGAACGTCCAGCGGCGAAATCAGGATCGGCAGGCGGATCAGGGTGAGCACTTCGGTTTGCGCGGTCTGATGCATGCGCTCGAACACCTGACGCTCGGTTTCGCGCGCGGTGATCAGTTCCACCAGCTGTTCCTGTTCGCTGTCGTGAGTGGTCTCCTCCTGCAATTGCTGGATCTGCGCCCGCGCGCGCTGCAATTCGTCCTGGCGTTTCAGCGCCAGCGCCTCCATCGCCAGCCCGGGCGATACCGGCACATAGCGGCGCGGCCGCTGCGGCGAGACCGTGACCAGCCCCTTGTTCTCGATCGCGTCGAGCAGGCGCTGCGCCTTGCGCGGCGACAGGCGCATGGCCTCGGCAAGGTCGGACATGGTCGCGCCGGCGTGCGCGAGCAGCCAGCGGTAGGCGTCCTCCTCGATTTCATCGATGCCGAGGATGTCGAAGGCGCGTGTCTGGCGCGACGCGGACGTGGAGCGGCTCACCGCGTGCCTCCACGCACACGCAAGCCTGCGACGGTGCGTGGGCCTTCCGTGCGCCGGCTGTCATCGCGATCGGCGCGACCGAGGCGGCTAGCCATCCCGGTTTTGGCGCTGATGCAGGGTAAGGAAACCGAGTCGTCGAACCGATGCGCGATGCCGATCACGTTGGAACTCCACAGCGTTGCCGAAAGGAACCATCGCATCACGAGCCGACGGCGAAATCCAGCGCGAATTCGGCGGGTGCCCGCTATCGCGATGGCCGTGGTGCTGCGCGGCACGGCGTGCGCCGGCAAACACCATGGTCGGTTCGAGAAGGGGGCAGGGTTTGCCGGATGGCGTGCGCCTTCGCCCGGCGCGACGTGCCTCTTTGCTAGCATTCGCGGATGTCTTCGCCGTCCTCGATGTCCTCGCCCGCTCTCGACCTGTTGCAGTCCGTGTTCGGTTATGCCGCGTTTCGCGGCGATCAGCAGGCGATCGTCGAGCATGTCGCCGACGGCGGCGATGCGCTGGTGCTGATGCCGACCGGCGGCGGCAAGTCGCTGTGCTACCAGATTCCGGCGCTGTTGCGCGTGGGCTGCGCAGTGGTGGTGTCGCCGCTGATCGCGCTGATGCAGGACCAGGTCGATGCGCTGCGCCAGCTGGGCGTCGAGGCGGCCTATCTCAATTCCACGCTCGATGCGCAGGAACAGCGCGACGTGGAGCAGCGCTTCGTGCGCGGCGAGCTGAAGCTGCTCTACGTCGCGCCCGAGCGGCTGCTGTCCGAGCGCTGCCTGGATCTGGTCGCGCGCGCGCCGGTGGCGCTGTTCGCGATCGACGAGGCGCATTGCGTGTCGCAATGGGGGCATGACTTTCGGCCCGAATACCGCCAACTCACGATCCTGCACGAGCGTTTCCCCGAAGTGCCGCGCATCGCGCTGACCGCAACGGCCGATGCGCCGACGCGGCGCGAGATCGTCGAGCGTCTGGCGCTGGAATCGGCGCAGCAGTTCGTTGCCAGCTTCGATCGGCCGAACATCCGCTACCGCGTGCTCGAAAAGGACGACGCGCGGCGCCAGCTGAAGGATTTTCTTTCCGCACACCGCGGCGAATCCGGCATCGTCTATTGCCTGTCGCGGCGCAAGGTCGAGGAGATCGCCGAATGGCTGGCCGGCGAGGGCTTCGACGCGCTGCCCTACCACGCGGGAATGGAAGCGGTGCTGCGCACGCGCAACCAGCAGCGATTCCTGCGTGAGGAAGGGCTGGTTATGGTCGCCACGATCGCGTTCGGCATGGGTATCGACAAACCCGATGTGCGCTTTGTCGCGCACATGGATCTGCCGAAAAGCATGGAAGGCTATTACCAGGAAACCGGCCGCGCCGGCCGCGACGGCCGACCGTCCGAGGCGTGGCTGTGCTACGGACTCGGCGACCTGGTCACCTTGATGCAGTTCATCACGCAGTCGGATTCGGGCGAGGAGCGCAAGCGCGTCGAGCGCGGCAAGCTCGATGCCCTGCTGGGCTACGCCGAGACGACAGCCTGCCGTCGTCAGCGGCTGCTGGCCTACTTCGGCGAGGAGCTGGCCGAACCCTGCGGCAACTGCGACAACTGCCTTGAACCGCCGGAAACCTGGGATGCGACGGTGACCGCGCAGAAGGCGCTGTCGTGCGCTTACCGCACGGGCCAGCGCTACGGCGTTGCGCACCTGACCGCGGTACTGCGCGGCGAAAGCGACGAACGCATCGTCGCGCTCGGAC
>JASLGB010000298.1 GCA_030150315.1 Dokdonella sp.
GTGCGCGCGACCGAGATCCAGCTTTCCGACCGTTCCACGTTGATCGTGCCGAACTCGGAATTGATCACCAAGAGCGTGCGCAACGTGACCCTCGCCAATGCCGAAGGTCGCGTGCAGTTCCGTTTGCCGTTGCCGTTGAACGTGGATCCGCACTTCGTGCGGGAGCTGCTGTTCGCGGCGGTGCGCGCACATCCGGGCGTGCTGGAGAAACCGGCGCCTTCGGTGATCATCGAAGGCATCCAGGGGGCGACCGTGGTGTTTGTCACCACCGCGTTCGTGGCCAGTCCGCGGCAGACCGGTTCCGTGCGCAGCGATATCCTGTTCGACCTGCTGGCGCGGTTGCGCGCGGCGGATATCGGGCTGTCCGTGCCGTACGAAGTGAAGCTGCGCGACGGTTCCGCATCGGTGCCGCCGGATCCGGCCTGAATCGACGGCCGCGTCGCAGCGGCCGGTTTCGCGGTGCGGCGGCAGTGCCCGGTCGCGGCTGCGTTCATCCTGGATAAATCCCGCCCGGACAGACTGTTGCGCATCGCCGCGCAGCGGCTTGGACAGGGAGTGATTCCATGAATCGTGCAACGGTTTCGATGACTCTTCTGGCGACTGCCCTCGCGCTGGGTGCCTGCCAGAAATCGCCCGATCAGGCGCAGCAGGACATCGATCGCGCCCAGCAAAAGGCCATGACCGAGGTTGATGCCGCGCGGCAGAAGGCGGCCAACGAGGCGGCCGATGCGCGCGCCAAACTTGAAGCCGCCCGGGCCGAAGCGAATGCGACGGTGAACAAGGCAACCACCGAGGCGAGCGAGAAGATCAGTTCGGCCAACGCGGATGTCGACGATGCGGCGCGCAAGGCGAACGAGGATGTGGCCAATGTGCAGTCCGATGTCGATCAGCGCAGCGCCAAGGCGTGGCACGAGCTTGCTGTCACCAAGGCCGAGGCGACGCACAAGGTCGCCGTCGAACGCTGCGGCGCGTTGCCGGGAGACCAGCGCGACAGTTGCAAGGACACGGCGGATGCCGATCTCGCCTCGGCCAAGGCGAATGCCGACCGGGAATTGAATGAAGCCGAGGCCAAGGCGGAGCAGCTCAAGCACTGACGGCGACGATTCGGCCGGTCATCCGGAGGCGATGCCGGCCAGCCATCCGCGCGGAGCATGCCGCGTCGAGGCCGTTGATCGACGCGAAGCCATCCGCAATTTCTGGCGTTGCAGGGCAGCGTGGCGGTCAAGCCGCCACGCCGCCGGGCAGGCGCTCGCGCAACGCCGTGAGGCTGGAGCGCTTGTTCATGGTTTCCCCCTTGCCGACGCGCTCAGCGCGCCTTGTCCAAAGCCACGCCCTGATACTCGCCGGTGAGAGTGCGCAGGAAGCCGACGATCAGCTCCTTGTCCTCGTCGGGTGCGGTGCGGCCCAGCTGATATCGGAACATCGCATCGACCGCCGCGCGCAGGTCTTTGCGCTGCCGTCGTGAAGATAGGGCGCGGTCACGGCGACGTTGCGCAGGCTCGGCACCTTGAACATGTGGCGGTCGCGCTCGTTGCCGGTGAAGCGGAAGCGGCCGAGATCGGCGTCGGTGGGATTGCCGCGTTCGGCGAAGTAGTCGTTCATCACGCCGAACACCTGGAACATGTTGCCGCCAATGTTGACGCCCTGATGGCAGGCGATGCAGCCGTAGTTCTTGAACAGCTTGTAGCCCTTGGCCTCGTCCGCGCTCAGCGAATCCTTCTTGCCCTGCAGATAGCGGTCGAAGCGCGAGTTGGGCGTAATGATCGAGCGCTGGAAACTCGCCAGTGCGTCCTTGATGCTGCCCTCGTCCACGTCTCGGCCGTAGATGCGCTTGAACTCGGCGTCCAGCTTCGCGTCGCCCGACAGCTTGCCGACGATCGTCGGCCAGTCCGTGGCCATTTCGCGCGGATCGTGCACCGGCCCGTCGGCCTGCTGTTCCAGCGTATTGGCGCGACCGTCCCAGAACTGGCGGAAATTGAGGCCGGAATTGAACACGGTCGGCGAGTTGATGACGCCGCTGGCGCCGCCCACGCCGACCGACAAGCGCCGCCCGTCGACGCCGCCCTTGGCGAGGTCGTGGCACGAAGCGCTAGACACGCTGTTGTCGCCGGAAAGGCGTCGGTCATGAAACAGCTGGCGGCCGAGTGCGACCTTTTCGGCTTTCTCGCTGGCCTTCAACGGCAGTGGCTGGATCGGCTCGCTGGTCGCGTGCACTGCGCCGACGGGAATCAGCGCCGTCGCGATCAGCAAGCACGCGGCAAGGCCACGCTGGATGAGCCGTGTCCGTGACGCCCTGGCGGGCGCCTTCTGGATGGAGTGCACGATGTCACCCTGGATTGCCGCGCTGGAAAAGATGCGGAAAGCAACCTGGACGGGTGCCGGCTCGGTTGGCCGTTGCTTCGCCGTGATATGCGCTCGGCTAACGCCCCTTGCCGTTCAGGTTCGGGGGAACCTCGCCATCCGTCCGGCGGGGTCAATTCAACATTTGTTACGAAAAAGGTGACGGATGCGCCGAAATTCCTCGTATTTCCCCCGGGGAAATTTCACGCTCCTTCGACCTATCAGCCGCTTGGACGCCGCGTTGCCTCAGCCGGTTTCGCGCGCCTTGGGGTCGAGCCGCGCGCTGGTTACAGTAGCCGCCCCTTGTCCGGAGGTATTCCCATGCTCAACCGCTGCGCCTTGATCGTGCGCCCGCGCCAACCGTTCATCGACTGGGCCGCTGCACTGGATCCCGAAGCTCCCGCGCCCGACCCGCAGGGCGAGCAGATCGTCTATCTCGTGCCGGAGTTCGAGGACGAGGACGGTGCGCGCGAGGTGCTCGAGCTGGCCTACGCCCACGTATTCACGAACGAACTGCATTCGTGGTGGAGCGACGAGGACGACTGGCCGGCGGATCGTTCGCTGGCGACGTTCGAGCAGTGGTTCGATGTCGAGTTCCACAGCATCGTGATCGATCTGGTCGATGCACCGCTGGAAGTGCAGTCGATGGAGCCGGAAGACCCGGCTGCCTGATCGCGCCGCGGCTGTCCCGGCCTCCTTGCGATGCCGGGACGTGGCCGAACGCTCGCGGCGACCTTATTCGAGCGTGAACCACTGCACCTCGACGCGACGGTTGAGGTTGCTGTCCGGGCTGGCCGGTTCCTCCCAGCCGCGACCGACCAGCTCGATGCGCTTGGCGTCGAGCTTGGGATACTTCTGTACCAGTGCGTCACGCACCGCCTGCGCGCGCTGGCGCGACAATTCCATCGCCTTCAGCGCCATGTTGCGCACCAGCGTTTGCCCGCCCTGTTTCTGGAATTCCTCCAGACGCGCGTTGTCCACATGGCCGCGCAGCAGCACGATCGAGCCGGGGCTGACCTGCAGGAAATTGCGGATCGTTTCGAGGTACTCGACGTTCTGCGGCGCATTCTTGTCCAGCGCGGCCGAGTTTGGCTCGAAGAAGAAGCGGATGTCGCGGCTGAGCAGCGCATCGCCTTCGACCGATACCGCGCTGCCGGTGCGGATCGGCGCGATGGCGATGGCCTGACTGGCGAAATCGCCACTCTTGTCGAGCGCATCGAGGTACTTCGTGTCGACGTAGCGCGCCGGGTCGGCCGGGTTGCGGATCATGTTGCCGTAGGCGAGCACGGCGGACTGGAAGATGCCCTGGAACGAACCGGCCGCGTCGATCTGGCCACTGAAGAAGGCACGGTTTTCCGGCAGGTTGGACAGGTGCACCTTGGACAGCTCGTCGCTGGTCTGCGCGCTGCTCCAGTTGAAGGCCTTGCCGATCGTGGCCAGGTGCTGCGCGGGTTCGTCGCGCACGCGACGGTTGCCGTCGAGCAGGCCGTGCACGAGGCCCTTCACCCACTCGGGCTTCTCTTCGGCGAATCCGCGGTTGACCAGCAGCAGGTCGGCGACGATCAGCAGGTTGCGGTTGGACACCAGCGTCTTGGCGCGGCCGCCGGAAGCCTTCACGACTTCGTCCGTGCGCGGCGACCAGCCGACGCAGCCGTTGAGGCGCGGCCTGGCGGCGGAGAGTTCGGCCTGATACGCATCGCA
>JASLGB010000311.1 GCA_030150315.1 Dokdonella sp.
ACGCGACCATCGAAAGCTGGTTCGACGTGCGTCTCGAGCAAGGTCTGGACAACGCGCTGGAGATCGCGCGCGTGGTCGTCGACGAACGCCTGCAGCTGGCCGAGCAGGCCGCCGCCGAGGTGGCCGACGAACTCGCGCGCGCGCCGGGCGCCGACGCGCAGGACATCATCGACGCGCAGATCGACCGCGTCGCGGCGACCCAGCTCACCGTGTTCGGCGAGGACCTCCGCGTGCTCGCGACCGCCAGTTCCGACCCGCGTCTCCTCGATCCGCCGCTGCCCGACAGCACGATGCTGGTGCGATTGCAGGGCGAAGGCCGCTACGCCGCGGCCGAGCCGGTCGAGGACGCGCTGGCGCTGCGCGTCGTGCTGAAGATTCCGCAGCGCGGGTTCACCGGCGGCATGCAGGAGCGCCTGCTGCAGGGCCTGTTTCCCCTGCCCGCCCGCCTGCAGCCGCTGACGCGCGGCGTGGAAACGGCGAACTTCGATTTCCAGCGCCTGAAATACCTGCGCGGCTCGCTGCGGTTGAGCTTCGCGCTGATCCTCACCTTCGTGCTGCTGCTGTCGGTGCTGGTGGTGATGCTGGCGGCGTTCGGCATCGCGCGCCGGCTGGTCGCGCCGGTCGGACGCCTGGCGGCGGCCACGCGCGCGGTCGGCGCAGGGCGCTATGACACCCCGCTGCCAGCGGCCAGCGACGACGAACTGGGCTTCCTCGTGCGCTCGTTCGGCGAGATGACGCGTGAGCTGCAGGCGGCCGGCGCACGGGCGCAACGCAGCGCGCGCGAAACCGAGCAGCAGCGCGCATGGCTGGAGGCCGTGCTGGAACGCCTGTCCGCCGGCGTGCTCGGCTTCGATGGCGACGGCCATCTGCGCGTGGCCAACCGCGCCGCCGAGGCGATCCTCGGCGTGACGCTGGCGCGCTACGTCGGCTGCGGCCTGGCCGACCTCAAGCGCGACCACGCCGAACTGGCGGCCTTCGCCGACCCGTTATCGCGCCATCTGCGCGAGAACCTGCGCGAATGGCGCGAGGAAGTCGTGCTCGACACGGTCGCCGGCCGCCGCATGCTGATGCTGCGTGGCGCCGCATTGCCGGGCCAGGCCGGCTACGTTGCCGTGTTCGACGACCTGACCGTGCTCAGCCGTGCACAGCGTGACGCCGCCTGGGGCGAGGTCGCGCGGCGTCTGGCGCACGAGGTCAAGAATCCGCTGACGCCGATCCAGCTCGCGGCCGAGCGCCTGCGCCGCCGCTTCCTCGGCCGCTTGCCGCCGGAAGAAGGCGAGCTGATCGAACGCGCCACGCAGACCATCGTCAGCCAGGTCGAGGCGCTGAAGACGATGGTCAACGCGTTCGGCGACTACGCGCGCCCGCCGCAGCTGTCGACGCAGGCGATCGCGCTGCATGCGCTGGTGCGCGATGTGCTGGATCTGTACGAAAACGACCAGCGCATCCTGCTGACGCGCGACTTCGCCGAGGCGGAGCCACGCGTTCGCATCGATGCCGTGCGCCTGCGGCAGGCGCTGCACAACCTGATGAAGAACGCGCTGGAAGCGATCGGCGATGCGCGCAAGCCGCACATCCGCATCGAGACGCGCCTGCTGCGCGCCGACGACCAGGACTGGGTCGAGCTGTCGATTTCCGACAACGGGCCGGGACTTCCGCCGGATTTCGGCGAGCGCTGGTACGAGCCCTACACCACCAGCAAGCTGAAGGGCACGGGCCTCGGCCTTGCCGTGGTCAAGAAGATCGCCGAGGAACACGGCGGCAGCGTGCGCGCCGGCAATTCCGCACAAGGCGGTGCCGCGTTCGTGTTGCGGTTGCCACTGGAAACATCGCCGGCCTGATCCGTCGCGACGGCTCGATGCATGTGCGCATGCGACGAACACCGTGAGTTCCTCGTCCTTCGCCCTGAGATGCGCGGTGCGGTCGCACCGCGCGCCGTGATGCGAAGGAGAAGCGGATGTTGATCGAGCCTGCCGTCGCCGTGGCCGCCGTGCCGCGGGTGTCGGTCGCGCTGTGTGTGTGCAACGGATCGGCGTATCTGCGCCCGCAGCTGGAGTCGATCCTTGCGCAGAGCGAATCGCGACTGGAGCTGGTCGCGCTCGACGATGCCTCGGACGACGACAGCCTTGCGATCCTGCGCGAATACGCCGCGCGCGACCCGCGCGTGCGGGTGGAGTCCAACCCGCGCAACCTTGGCGCCGCGCGCAGCTTCGAAACCGCGATGGCGCTCGCCCGCGCGCCGTTCATCGCGCCGAGCGACCAGGACGACGTCTGGCATCCGCACAAGCTCGCGCGCCTGCTCGACGCGATCGGCGAGCACGACGTCGCGTATTGCGACTCGGCCTACGTCGACAGCGAGGGCGTGGCGAACGGACGCCGGATTTCCGACGACCTCGCGATGCTTGCCGGCCACGGCTGCCTGCGTTTCGCGCTGGCCAACTCGGTGTCCGGCCACGCGATGCTGCTGCGGCGCGAGCTGTTCGACGCGGCACGCCCGTTTCCGAACGGAATGTTCCACGACTGGTGGTTGGCGGCGCGTGCTGCGGGCGGTCGCGGCGTGGTCTATGTCGATGAGGCGCTGGTGCAGTTCCGCCGTCATCGCGCGGCCATGACCTCGCTCGGTCGCGAGGATGCAGCCGGTGCGACGGCACGCCTGCAAACGGTGGCGCGCGCTCAGGCGTGGTTCGAGCAATGCCGCATCCAGCTGCGCGCACTGTCCGGGCATGCCGGGCCCGCGCGCCAGCCGGCGGCCTGCCTGCTGGCCGCGCTGGAGCTGGCGCTGGCCGGCGGCCCGCGCTGGCCGCTGCTGGCCGAAATCTGGCGCTTCCGCCATGCGCTGGCACCGGACGCGCATGCGGTCGCACACGCGCTGCGCCTGCAGGCACGCATGGCACGCCGCCTGCGGCGCGTCGTGGTGGCCGATTGCGGCACCGAATGGAGCCAGCCGGCGCGCCTGCGCTGAAACCTTCGGCCCGGTGCTGCCGCTCGCCCAGTCGGGCGGCGAGGGCCTCAGTCGCGCGCGAACAGGCGGCGCGGCAACAGCAGCTTCAGCAGGCGCTCGGCACTCTTGCGGCGCAGGCCCGGATGGCGCAGGCCGCGCCACAGCGGGTCGAGCCAGCGCCGCCGCGGCAGATCGAGGATCGCCTCGCGCATCTCGGCTTCGAGCCGGTACATCGACGCCAATTCCAGCGCCAGACGACGGCGCTGCGGCGGCAGCTCCGGGCGCGCCTCGGCGCAGCGCTGCTGGTCGTCGGCGATTTCGCGGTACATCGCCGCCACGCGACGCTGGCGCTGTTCGTAACCGGTGCGACCGCCGGTGCGACGGTCGAACACCCAGTCGCCGAGGTTGCTGTCGTGACGCCGATAGCCGAGCAGGGGCTCGGCCACGCAGGCGCAGTCGCCGAGCAGCGCCGCGCGCAGGCTCAGCATGTTGTCTTCGACCTTTCCGACCAGTGGCGGCAGTGTGGTCAGCAGTTCGCGCCGCAGCGCCATCGAGGCGCCGAGCACGGTGGCGAGCTTGCCGCGATGCAGGAACCAGCGCTGGTCGACCCGCTCCGGCAGGCCGCGCACGCGCGCGGCGATGAGCCGGCCGTCGCGGTCGATGTCGTCAACGGCCGAGCCGACCAGTTGCACCGCCGGATCGGCGAACGCGCGCAGCAGGGTTTCGACGCGCTCGGGATAGGCGATGTCATCGCCGGCGAGGAAAACCAGGATGTCGCCGCGGGCTTCGGCGGCGAGTTCGTTCAGATGCGCGCAGAGGCCGAGATTGCGGGCGGTGCTGCGCAGGCGCACGCGGTGCGGGCCGTCGTAGCCCTCGAGAACGCCGGCGGCGATGGCCAGCGTGTCGTCACCGGAGCTGTCATCGGAAACGATGATCTCGCATGGCGGCGACCATCGCCGACGCGTTGCGTTCGGCGCTGGCGCAGACGGTGCCATGCGAGATCATCGTTTCCGATGACAG
>JASLGB010000337.1 GCA_030150315.1 Dokdonella sp.
CGGCAGGCCGAAACAATGTCCGCCGCACTGCCCAAGGGGCTGGCGGTGCAGCCGGAGGCGGTGTTCCACGACGGCCGCTGGACGGTGTCGCTGAAGGGGGTGCTGGAGCGCGATTCGGTGACGGCGAAGGCCAGTGCGAGCGATGTCCTCGCGGCCGCGCGCATGGCGGTGGACGAGCTGCTGATCCGGCTCGGACGAACTCCGCCCGCGGCGCTCGACGGCAGCGATGACCTCGCCTTGCAGGAGCTGCTGCAGCGCACGCGCGCGGCGATCCTCGCCGACCAGTTCGATCTGGCGCGAAACCTGATTGCGCAGGCGCCCGAAACCCTGCGCGCGCGGGCCGAAGTCGGCTTGCGTCTGGTGCAGATCGACATGGGGCAGGGCGATTACGCCGCGGCCAGGACCGCACTGGAACGCCTGCTTGATGGTTCCTCCGGCCGCCCGCTGGCGGCGGATCTGCACGGACGCATCCTGAACACGCTGGGCGGCGTGCAGATGCGCAGTGGCGACCTCGCCGGCGCCGCCGTCAGCTATGCCGAAGCGGTCGACCTGCTGCGCAACGGCGGCGATCTGGTCGGGCTTGGTCAGGGCTATGCAGGCCTTGGCGCGGTGGCGGCCAATCAGGGGCGGCTGGACGCAGCCGAGGGCGACCTCGGGCGCGCGCGCGTCGCGATGGAGGCGGGCGGCGATCCGCTCGCCGTGGCGCAGGTCGACCTCAGCCTTGGCCTGCTCGCCACCAAGCGCTACCGGCCGGCCGAAGCCTTGCCGGTGATGCGCGATGCGGCGACGCGGCTTGCGGCCATCGGCGCGCAGGAAGAATGGGCCTATACGCAATACGCCATCGTCGAAACGCAGCTGCAGCTGCTCGATTTCGCCGGCGCCCGCGCGACGAGCGACGCGACCTGGCCGCCGGAGCGGCATACCGGAAACGCACGCATCGCCTGGGAACTGACCCAGGTGCGCGCGCAGATGCTGATCGGCGAGGGCCGGCTGGACGAGGCCGATCAATTGCTGGCGCGCATCGCCGAGCAGTCCGATCCGGTGCTCGACAAGGGCGTGCGGTTGACCGCGCGCGTCCTGGAGGCGACCTCGGCTCTGGCGCGCGGCAGCGACGCACGCGCCGTTTCTCTGGCCGAAGCCGCGCGGACGCCGGAGCTGGAGCGCGAAGAGCCGGGTTACTACCTGGATGCGTGGCGCGTCTACCTGAAGGCATTGCGCGGAATCGACCGCCTGGCGGAGGCGCGCAGCGGTACCGCTGCCTTGCGCGAATGGGTCGAACGCAACGAAGACGATCGCCGGCGCACGCTGGCGTTGTTGTCGACTGCCGAGCAGGCCTGGGCAGATGGCGCGCGCGACGAGGCACTGGCCGGTTTTTCCGAAGCCGCCGGGCGCGCCGACCGCCTCGGCATGCCGGATCTGCGCGTCGAGGCTGGCGTGGCCTTGTTGCGTGCGCTGCTGGCGATCGACCGGAGCGAGCGCGCCAGCGAGGTGGCCGGTGCCCTCGCGCCGTGGGCGCAAAGCGACTTCCGCGTCGCCTCGGCAACCGCCGAAGTGTTCCACGCGCTCGGCCGCGAGGACGCCTGGCGCCGTGCCGCCGAGCGCACGCGCGAACTGGCCGGCCAGCGCGCGCTGCCGGCGTCGCTGTCGGCGCCGGAGCCGTCAAAGGGCGAGGCCGGTTCGTTGCGGCCATTCATGAAGAGTCCGCTGAATCAGTGACTTGCGTTTTCTTTCGGTAGGCATTCGCGGCTGCCACGCATCGACAACGCATCGTGGCCGAATCGACGACGAATGCACTCTTTGTCCTCCCGGCCGAGACTTCCGAGGCCAGCGGCGTTCCGGCGTCGCCGCGTCTTCCGTTCCCGAATCGAGGCCTCGAGAGTCCATGAAGAACGTTTTGCTGCTGACCATCTTGTTGCTGGGCATGAGGCCGGAGGCTTCCTCTGCCGCCGTGGCGCCGGGCGGAACCGGTGCGCTGCCGCTGACCCGGGTCGTGGGTGGCTCGCTCATGGATCCGGTCATTCTGGGCGACCTGGTGCATGTCCCGAGCGGACGCATCGTCACCACCTGGGACTATTCCGATCCGACCGCACCGGTGCCGACCGGCTCGACCGCGGACGCGCCGGCCAACGGCGTGATCCTTGGCCTGACCCACTGGGGCGACTATCTGTACGCGAGCTGGCAGGCGGCGGACGACTCCGCCGGCGTGGCCGTGTATTCGCTGCGCGACCCGCGCCGTCCCGAACTGGTCAACCAGTTCAGCGACTACGCGCCCGACTTCAAGGTCCTGTGGACGCTGGCGGCGGCGAACGGCTACCTCTATCTGTTCGATGCCGAGAACGGCATCTACTTCGGCGACCTAGGCCCCGATCCGATGCATCCCACCTTCGAGGAGATGATGCGCACGCAGATCCCGTATGACCGCAGCAAGGTCATCGGCGATCGCATCTACCTCAGCGGCGCCACCTTCTCGTCGACGCCCGTGCGCGTGTGCCACATGCTGGACGTGACCACGCCCGACGCGCCGGCCTTCGTGCCGAATGACTGCGGCAACGGCGATGCGCTCGACCTGTTCCGCGGCCGCGTGCAGCCGCC
>JASLGB010000352.1 GCA_030150315.1 Dokdonella sp.
CTCTTTTATCGCCGCGAAACTTCCGGGCAGACCATGAAAGCCGACATCCATCCGAACTACAAGCCGGTCGTTTTCCAGGACATCTCCAGCGACTTCTCGTTCCTGACGCGCTCGACCATGTCCAGCAAGGAAACGATCAAGTGGGAAGATGGCGAGGAATATCCCCTGATCAAGGTGGAAATTTCCAGCCATTCGCACCCGTTCTTCACGGGCAAGCAGAAGATTGTCGACACCGCCGGTCGCGTCGACAAGTTCCGCAAGCGCTACGCGAAGTAAGTCCTTGCTGCCGCGCCTCGTGCGCGGCAGTTGGTATGCGACAGCCTCGACCACAGGCTGCATGCAAGCGCAAAACGCCGGCCTCGTGCCGGCGTTTTGCGTTTTTCGTGGCCTGAGGCGGCGGTATCCGCCAAGAGTGTCGTGCCAACTTTGGGCAGGGTGTCCCCGCACGCAGGGGCCGGCATGCGATAATCGGCGCACGGTCGCGCGTCTACGTCCGCGATCGCTTTCCAGAGATTTCCCGTCCGCGATGCCGTTGCCGGCGTCGCCGGCCCGTACCCAGGAGCCCCTCATGTCCGACCAAGTCGTTCAGATCACCGATCCCGCCACCAACAAGACGGCCGAATTGCCGGTCGTGCGTGGAACGCTCGGCGACCCGGCATTCGAGATCGGCAAGCTCAACCGCGACACGGGCTACTTCACGTACGACCCGGGTTTCATGTCGACGGCGTCGACGCGCAGCGCAATCACCTTCATCGATGGCGACGCCGGCGTGCTGATGTATCGCGGGTATCCGATCGAGCAGCTGGCCAAGCACTCGAGCTTCCTCGAAGTGGCCTATCTGCTGATGAACGGAGAGCTGCCCAATTCGACACAGTTTTCGGACTTCGAGCACGAAGTCACGCACCACACGATGATGCATGAGTCGATCAAGAACTTCTTGAACGGCTTTCACCACGATGCGCACCCGATGGCCATGCTGTGCGCCTCGATCGCGTCGCTGTCGGCGTTCTATCACGACTCGCTGGACATGGGCGATCCGGAGCATCGCCGCTTCGCCGCCATCCGCCTGCTCGCGAAGATGCCGACGATCGCCGCTGCGGCCTATCGCTATTCCATCGGCTGGCCGATCCGCTATCCGCGCAACAACCTCGAATACGTGACGCGCTTCCTGCACATGATGTTCGAGGTGCCGAGCGAGCCGTTGCAGCTGTCGCCGGTGGCGGCGAAGGCGCTGGACCTCCTGTTCATCCTGCATGCCGACCACGAGCAGAACGCGTCGACCTCCACGGTGCGCCTGGTCGGCTCGACCGGTGCGAATCCGTATGCCTGCGTTGCTGCCGGCATCGCCGCGTTGTGGGGGCCGGCGCATGGCGGCGCCAACGAGGCCGTGCTCAAGATGCTGGCCGAGATCGGCGATCCGAAGAACGTCGGCGCTGCCGTCGCGAAGGCGAAGGACAAGAACTCCGGTTTCCGCCTGATGGGCTTTGGCCACCGCGTGTACAAGAACTTCGATCCGCGCGCCACGATAATCCGCGAGATGTGCCACAAGGTGCTCGCCGACCTCAACGTCAGCGATCCGTTGCTGGATGTCGCGATGGAGCTGGAGCAGGCTGCGCTGAAGGATTCCTACTTCGTCGAGCGCAAGCTGTATCCGAACGTCGATTTCTACTCCGGCATCATCTACAAGGCGTTGAATATCCCGACCGAGATGTTCACGGTGATGTTCGCGATTGCGCGCACCGCCGGCTGGGTGGCGCACTGGCTGGAGCAGCACAACGATTCGGAAACCAAGATCGGCCGCCCGCGTCAGATCTATACCGGTGCGGTGAAGCGCGACTACGTCGACATGGCCAAGCGCTGACGAGACGTTTGCAGCCATCCGCCCTCGTGGTGGGTGGTTGCCTCAGTCGGCCTTGTCCAGCAATGCCTGCAGCGCGTCGATGGTGGCGCGCTGCATCGGTTTTTCGCTGACCCGATCGAGCGGCGCCTGCCGTAGGCCATCATAGGGCAGCAGGGTGACGTCGATCGCGCAGTCGTCGGCGGAAAAGAGGAACACGCTGACGTCCTGCGAAAGCGTTCGATCCAGGCGCACGCGTCGTGTTTGCGACTCGAACGGGATGGCGTGTTCGAGCAGCCGCGACTCCACCTCCAGCGGGTGATCGGTGTACAGGTGCAGGCAGACGGCGGAATGCTCATCCGCCGTGCCTTCAAGCACCGAGCCGACCAGACGCGGCTCGTAACGCGAGAAGAAGTGCATGGCATCGCGCGCCACCTCGCGTAGGCGACGCAACGTCTGCGGCTGGTGATCGGCGGAAAACAGCCGCTGGTGCTCGCGCAGCGCGTCCTCGATTTCCGCATTCCGCGGCAGGGCGGCTTCCTCGGCGATACCGAGTCGCTGCGCGGCCTTGAGCTTGGCCAGGCGGTAATCGCGCAGGCCGCTTTCGCTGATCAGGCGGGCCGCTTCCACGGCGATTCGTCGGCGCTGCTCACTCATGCGGCCGCTTGCGGAGGACGGGCGGCCCACGTCAGAACACGTCGTAGGCGGGCTGGTCGCGCTCTTCGTCTTCCGACACCGGCGGCTGCTCGGCCAGGCGCGTCGCATCCTCGTTCTTCATGACTTCAAGGATGCCGCCATCGCCAGCGCCGGCGAGCAGACCGCTGGCGGCATCGATGCGGACGCGTGTCACGCCGGGCGGCATGTCGAGCGGAACTTCCGGCATGTCGGCAAGCGCGACGCGCATGAAGTCGATCCAGATCGGCAAGGCGGCCTTCGCGCCGAATTCGCCGCGCCCGAGCGAGCTGAAGTCGTCGAAACCGACCCAGACGCTGGCTGCGACCTGCGCGTTGTATCCGGTGAACCACGCGTCGCGATGGTCGTTGGTGGTGCCGGTCTTGCCGCTGAGGTCATTGCGCTTGAGCACCATGGCCGCCGAGCCGGTGCCACGGCGTACCACGTCGCGCAGCATGGACGTGATCAGGTAGGCATTGCGCGGGTCGATCGCGCGCGGGGCGAGGTTCGGACGGTCGGCCGAGACCTGCTTGGCGTCTTCGACGACAGGCATGGGCGGCGTGGCGAACTCGGCTGCGGTCCGCTCGGGACACGCAGCGCAGGCCACGGCCGGGTTGGCGCGATAGACGACGTTGCCGTCGCGATCGAGGATTTCGCTGATGTAGTACGGATTGACCAGATAGCCGCCGTTGGCAAAGACCGCGAATCCACGCGCCATCGCCAGCGGGGCCACGGCGGCGGTGCCGAGCGCCATGGAGAGGTTGGGCGGAATCTGGTCGGATGTCAGGCCAAAGCGCGTGATGTATTCGCGCGCATAGCGAACGCCGATCGCGTCGAGCAGGCGCACCGAGACGAGATTGACCGACTTCACCAGCGCCTCGCGCAGGCGGATCGGCCCGCGGAACGAGTCGTCGTCGTTCTTCGGCGACCACATGCCGTCCGGGCGTGACGGATCGGGGAACGATACCGGCGCGTCATTGAGCACCGAGGCCGGAGTGAAGCCGTGATCGAACGCGGCCGAATAGAGGAAGGGCTTGAAGCCGGA
>JASLGB010000360.1 GCA_030150315.1 Dokdonella sp.
ATCCCATCCCGGCGCGCCGCCCCAGTCCTTGAGGTGCTTGCCGTTGAGGTTCTCGTGCGGCTCGCCCCAGTGCTGCACCGTGTTCATGCCAATCGGATCGACCACGGAAATCGTGTGCAGGTCGATCAGCACGCGGTAGCCGCCGCGAGTGTGGTATTCGATCGGCACGGTCGACAGCGGCGGCGGCAACAACGCCGGCGGCACCTCGAATCCGTTGCGGAAGATCAGACAGGCGAAGTATTCGGCTGCCGGCGCATCGACGGCGGCATCGGGTGCGGGTGGCGGAACGGCCAGCGACAGGGTGGCGAGAAGGATCGGCAACATGGCGTACTCGCGGAATCGGGCAACGCACAGGTCTGCGACAAAGCGCGATGAAACGGCTCAGCCCGCGTCGAGGCGCGCGGGAGGCGCCGCGGCCGACGTAGAATCGTCCCCTTCCAGCCACGGGACACTGCCATGCGGGTTTGCGTCTACTGCGCATCGAGCGCGCACTGCGACGATGTCTACAAGAAGGCCGCATTCACCCTCGGCCGGACGCTCGCCGAAGCGGGCTGCACCATCGTCTACGGCGGCGGCGCGACCGGCCTGATGGGCGCACTTGCCGATGGCGCCCTGGAGGCCGGCGGCAACGTCGTCGGCATCATTCCGCGCTTCATGGTCGAGGTGGAGTGGCAGCATCCGGGCGTCGGCGACCTGCAGATCGTCGAGGACATGCGCGAGCGCAAGCATCGCCTGCTGACCGGCTCGGACGCGGTCATCGCCCT
Source organism: Dokdonella sp. (assembly GCA_030150315.1). Taxonomy (GTDB): domain Bacteria; phylum Pseudomonadota; class Gammaproteobacteria; order Xanthomonadales; family Rhodanobacteraceae; genus Dokdonella_A. The sequence goes on from JASLGB010000360.1 coordinate 765, forward strand.
GCCCGGCGGCAGCGGCACGCTGGAGGAACTGTTCGAGGCGCTGACGCTGAAGCGCCTCGCGCTGTACTTCAACCCGATCCTGCTGCTGAACACGAACGGCTTCTACACGCCGCTGCAGCAGTTCATGCAACAGACCATCGAGCAGCGCTTCATGAATCGCGAGCACCTGTCGATGTGGAGCCTGGTCGATCGCGTCGAGGACGTGCTGCCGACGATCCGCGCGACACCGCGCTGGAGCGAGGACGCGCGAAGCTACGCCGCGGTGCGTTGAGCGCACGGCAGGCCGCCGCGCGCGGCGGCGCGGTGCTCAGTCGAAGCGACTGAGGTCGAGGTCGGAATCGGCGCCCGAATGGCCGGAGTCGTCCGGGTCGTCGAACAGGCTGATTGCCGCCGTCTCGTCGTCTGCCGGTGCCGGCGCCGACGGCTCGCTGGCCGCCTTCTGCTTTTCCCAGCGCGTGCGGATCGGATTGGCCGACTCGGCCGACTCGACCGCCTGCTGCAAGGCCAGACGCTCTTCTTCCGGCAGATCGGCCCAATGGCAGTCGGCGAGCGCGCCGGCCATCGAATAGAGCAGATTTAAGCTCGGGCGGAAGCCCGCGCGCTTGACCTTCAGGAAGGTTTCGACCGGGCCGACCCGCTCGAGGTCTTCGGTCGTGCGCACGCCGACCTGGCGCAGCCACGCCGCGGATTTCGGGCCGACATTGCGGATCTTGGTTTCTCGACTGCTCATGTTTTCTCCCCGTGCGGCGCGCTGGCGCGCCGCGCACTCATGCGATCGACGCGAGCCAGATCGCGCACAAGTCTTCCATGCCTGCGCGGTCGTCGGCGTCGAAGCGCGCCAGCGTCGGACTGTCCACATCCCACACGCCGATCAGGCGCTCGCCGTCGAACAACGGCACCACGATTTCCGAAGCAGAAGCGCTGTCGCAGGCGATATGGCCGTCGAACGCATTCACGTCCTCGACCAGCTGTGTTTGCCGCGTTGCCGCCGCCGTACCGCACACGCCCTTGCCGAGCGCGATGCGCACGCAGGCCGGCTTGCCCTGGAACGGGCCGACGACCAGTTCCTTGCCGTCGAAGAAATAGAAGCCGCACCAGTTGATGTCCGGCACCGCCTGCCACACGAGGGCGGCGAAGTTGGCCGCATTCGCGATGCGGTCGCGCTCGCCGTGGAGCAGGCCGCGCATCTGCTCGGCGAGTTCGGCATAACGGCCGGTTTTGCTGTCGGAAACGAGGGCGGCGGAAACGAACATGGCGATGCGTTCTGGACAATGTGGACCTTGCAATGCGCCAGTGTACCGCAGCGCTCCATAGGCTTCGTGCGCGCCAGAACCTATGCTGCGCGCCATGCCGAACGGCCCCAGCAAAATCCAGCACTCGCGGCGCCGGCCGGCCCGGTCGCGGCGCATTGCCGTCGATATCCTCGCCGTCTATATCCCCGCCGCCGACGCAGCCGCCGTCCACGCGCCGGAACGCCACAGCCGCGCCGCTGCAGCATGGGCGCGGCGCAATCCGCCCGCGGGCGACCGCATGCCAGCCGGTGCACCGTGACGCAGGCGTTCTTCGTCACCGGCACCGACACCGAGGTCGGCAAAACCTTCGCCAGCGTCGCCCTGCTCGGCAGTTTGCGCGTGCAAGGGTGGCGGGCGAGCGGCATGAAGCCGGTGGCCAGCGGCAGCGTGCCGACGCCGCTCGGCCTGCGCAACGAAGACGCCGAGGCGCTGATCGCAGCGAGCGCGCCGCGCCCGGCGTACGATAACTGCAATCCGTATGCGTTCGCGCCGCCGATCGCACCGCACATCGCCGCGGCCGAAGCCGGTGTGGAGATCGCGCTGGCACCGATCCGGCAGGCGTACGCGCGCATCGCCGACGCCGCCGACGCGGTGGTCGTGGAAGGCGTCGGCGGCTGGATGGCGCCGCTGTCGTCGGCGCTGATGCAGTCCGACCTCGCACGCGCGCTGAACCTGCCAGTGCTGCTCGTCGTCGGCCTGCGCCTCGGCTGCATCAGCCATGCGCTGCTGACGGCGCGGGCGATCCGTGCCGACGGCTGCGCCTTCGCCGGCTGGATCGCCAACCGCGTCGATCCGGCGATGGCGCGCAGCGACGACAACCTCGACACGCTGCGCGTGCGACTGGATGCGCCTCTGCTCGGCGTGATCGACCACGGCGCCGACCGCGCCAGCGCGGCGGCGGCGCTCGATCCGTCGCGGATACTCTGAAGTGGAAGCAGACGGCCGCACGGCCGACGCCGCATCGCGCTGGCTGCCGTGGCTGTTCGCCGTCGCCGGCCTTGCGTTCGATTTCGCGGCGTTCGGCCCGGGCCAGGTCTCGTTCGACTCGGCCTATGCGTGGTGGCAGGCGCGTGGCGGCGAAACTTCCGACCTGGTGCCGCCGGCTCTGGTCATGCTGTGGCGCGCCTGCGAGGCGATCCATTCCGGGCCGGCCCTCGTTTTCACGCTGCATCTGGCGCTGTTCTGGAGCGGCCTCGCCGCGTTCGCGCATGCCCTGCGACTGCGTCCGCTCGCCGCCGCGGCGGCGATGGCATTGGTCGCGTTCGCGCCGGTGCCGTGGCTGTTACGGGCGCACGTCTGGACCGATGTCGGGCTGTTTTCCGCGCTGCTAGCGGCAAGCGGCGTGCTCGCCTGCATACAGGGCGGCGCGAGGCGGCGCTGGCTGTGGCTGGCGCTGCCGCCGATGTTCTACGCGGCGGCGCTGCGCCACAACGCGCTGCCGGCGCTGCTGCCGTTCGCCTGCTGGTTCGCGTGGCTGGCGCTGCCGGCCGACACCACGCGAAGGCCGCTGAAACTCGCCGCCCTCGCGCTCGGCCTGCTCGCCGGCATGCTGGCGAGCAACCAGTTGCTGTCGCAGTCGGTGCAACGGCGCGTGCCGATGTGGCCTTCGCTGGCGCAGTTCGATCTGGTCGCCGTGTCCATTGCGACCAACCGGCTGCTGTTGCCGCCCGCGACCTACGCACCGGGGCTGACCGTGGACGAGCTGGCGCGCACGTTCCGGCCGTGGAGCAACACGCCGATGTACGCCGGACTGGAGCATCCGCTGCAGCAGCCGTTCTCGATCGAGCCCGGCTCGGCGGCGGCGCGTGCGCTGCGGCAGGCATGGATCGACGCGATCCTGACGCACCCGGGTGCGTGGCTGGTGCATCGCTGGCGCCTGACGCGCGCACTGTTCGGCACGCATGCGGCGGACTGGCCGCGCGAGTTGACCTACGTCGCGGCGCCGGTCGCCTATCGTGACAATCCGCCGATCGCAGGCAATGACTCGGTGCTGCACAAGCGCCTGATGCGGGCTGCCGAAACCCTCGTCGCCACGCCGTGGCTGGCGGCTTGGCCGTATGCCCTGCTCGGCCTGGCGCTGGCGTGGCCGGCATGGCGACGGCGGCGCACGCTCGGCGGTACCGCGGCGTTGACCGTGCTGGCCAGCGCAGCCTTGCTGGCGGCACCGCTGCCACTGGTCGCACCGGCAGCGGAGCTGCGCTATCTCGGCTGGTCGTGCGTGGCGACGCTGCTCGCGCTGATCGCGCTGCTGGCCGGATCGCGTCCGCTGCAGCGCTGATACACTCGATCACGAAACCCCGCGCCGGAGCGCGCAGGTCCATGCCACGACGAGGATGCCATGCCGACGAGACAGCGATTCCTGTTTTCCATCGACGATCTTCCGAAAGCCCGCGGCGAGTCGAGTGAGCTGACGTTCGAGGGCGGTTCGGCCGAAAGTTTCGCCGCGCTGCTGCAATCGGCGCTGCGCGAACCGACGTTGTGGCGCCGCTGGCGCGCGATGCAGCCCGATCCGGACGCGGTCGACCCGGCGCTCGGCCAGAGCGACCCGGATGCGACGGTCGAGGCGCACCAGTCCGACGTGCACGTCGAGGTCACCGTGGTGACGACGCTGGCGCATTCCATCCTGCAGCACCGCCTGACCTTGCTGATCGGCAAGCACTGGCAGTTGCGCGACGTCAGCGCCGCCTGAGAACGGCAAGCCCGCAGCGGGCAGGCACGTCGCCTGCCCGTCGGCCGCATCGGCCGGCCCCGCGCGTCAGCCCTGGGCGGCGGCTCCGCAGCACTTCTTGAATTTGCGTCCACTGCCGCAGGGGCACTCCTCGTTGCGGCCGGGTTGCGCCACGCGCCGCACCGGCGGCGGGCGCTGCTCGTGGATGCGCAGGCAGTGCAGATCGTGCAGCATCGCCGGAATGTCGGCGACGATGTCCAGCCGCTGATCGAGATCGAGCAGCACGTCGCCGCCGTCGGGATCCTCGTCGCGGGTGTCGTCCGCGCCCGCGCCGGCCGCGCTGTCGTCGTCGCCGTCCGCGTCCACGAAGCGGGTCAGCGCGAACAGCGTGGAAACGGCCTCGGCGACGTAGCCGTTGTCATCCATGCGCTGCGACCAGGCGACTTCGCGCAGGTCCAGGCCGTGCAGGAAACCCGCGGCCCAGCCGGCGCCGGCCGGAAAGCCGGCCCATTCGGCCGTGTCTTCCTCGCCGTCGGGCGGCAGCACCAGGAACGGCCATGCCTCCTCGCCGACTTCGTCCGGTTCGCGCTGCACGCGCCACAGCACATGCTGGCGCAGGCGCTCGACCAGCGCCTCGGCCTCGGCCTGCTCGGCCGGAGTCGGCCACGCCGGGGCGCGCTCGCCCCAGACCGGCGGCAGGTACTCGACCGGTGGCACCGGTTCGGGCGAGACCACCAGCGCGCTGAGGAATCCGTCGAGAATTTCCAGCGACATGCCTTCGTTGGGCACGGCGTGGTCGAGCAGCAGCTGCTCAAGGCGGTCGAGGGAAGCGTCGTCCAGCGGCTGGCCGGTCTCGGGGAGCGTCATGGCAGTTCCGGTTTCAGGATCAGTACGCGAACTCGCGGAATACGCGGTCGATGTCGCCGTTCCAGGCACCGTGGTACAGCTCGAGCTTGCGCTCGGCCGGCGTCTGGTTGGCATCGACGATCGCCAGCAGCGCGTCGAGATAGATGCGCTCGTCGACACCGGCCGGCGTCAGGCGCGCGCGACGGCGCAGGCCTTCGGCGGCGATCGCCAGCGCCTGTTCGGCCAGATCGCGCACCGTGCCGTTGCTGCGGCCGATGCGCGCCGGCAGCTTCAATGCGTGGCGCGGCACGCCATCGCGCAGCGCGTGGCGCTCGGCACTGGTGAAGTCCTTGACCAGATCCCAGGCGGCATCGAGTGAGGTCTGGTCGTACAGCAGCCCGACCCAGAACGCCGGCAGCGCGCACAACCGGCCCCAGGGGCCGCCGTCGGCACCACGCATCTCGAGGTATTTCTTCAGCCGCACTTCGGGAAATGCGGTGGTCATGTGGTCGGCCCAGTCGCGCAGCGTCGGGCGCGCGTCCGGCAGCTCGGCGAGGCCGCCGGTCATGAACGAGCGGAACGACTTGCCGGCAAGGTCGATGTACTCACCGTTGCGGTAGCTGAAGTACATCGGCACATCGAGCAGGTAGTCGACGTAACGCTCGTAGCCGAAGCCGTCCTCGAACACGAAGTCGAGCATGCCGGTGCGATCGGGATCGGTGTCGGTCCAGATGTGCGAGCGGTAGCTCTGGTAGCCGTTCGGCTTGCCGTCGGTGAACGGCGAATCGGCGAACAGCGCCGTCGCCACCGGCTGCAGCGCCAGCGCGACACGGAATTTCTTCACCATGTCCGCTTCGCTGCCGTAGTCCAGATTGACCTGTACGGTGCAGGTGCGCGTCATCATGTCCAGTCCGAGCGACCCGACCTTGGGCATGTACTCGCGCATGATCTTGTAGCGCCCCTTCGGCATCCACGGCATCTGGTCACGCCGCCATTTCGGCTGGAAGCCCATGCCGAGGAAGCCGAGTCCGAGCTGGTCGGCGACGGTCTTGACCTCGTTGAGGTGCTGGGAAACCTCGGCGCAGGTTTCGTGGATGCTCGACAAGGGCGCGCCGGACAGCTCGAGCTGGCCGGCCGGTTCCAGCGTGACCGAGGCCATGCCGCGCAGCAGCGCGATCAGCTTGTCGTGTTCGGTCACGCGCTGCCAACCGAAGCGCGTCAGGCCTTCGAGCAGCGCCCCGATGCCGTGCTCGCCCCCCCACGTCGGCGGGCGCAGATCGTCAAGGCGGAAACCGAACTTCTCGTGTTCGGTGCCGATGCGCCAATCGGCGACCGGCTTTTCGCCGGCAGCGATGTAGTCGATCAGCTCGCCACGATCGGCGAGCGGCGTTTCCTGGATGGCGGACGGTCCTGACACGGGGCGACCTCGGGTGGGATCCTTCACTATGGCGGCAGTCATGCCGCGTTGAAAGGGAGGGCGCGGATCAGAGGCCGAGCCAGCGTGCGACCACGCCGCGCGCCTCGTCCAGACCGGTCTTGGCCGGCGAGGAGAACAACTGCGCGCTGGCGCCGGGGAACTCCGCCTCGAGCGTCTTGCGCACCGCCATCAGCGTGCGCGTGGCCTCGTTGCGCGAGAGCTTGTCGGCCTTGGTAAGGATGCAGTGGCAGGCGCGGCCGCTGGCGGCGCCGAAGGCGAGCATGTCGAGGTCGAACTCCTTCAGCGGATGGCGCGAGTCCATGACCAGCACCAGGCCCTTGAGCGACTCGCGCTCGCGCAGGTAGCGGTCGATCACGCCGCGCCAATGCAGGCGCATGGCCTCGGGCACCTTGGCGTAGCCGTAACCGGGCAGGTCGATCAGGCGATGCGCCGCATCGCCGACCGGGAACACGTTCAGCAGCTGCGTGCGCCCCGGCGTCTTGGACGTGCGCGCCAGACCATGCTGGTCGCATATCGCGTTGAGTGCACTCGATTTCCCGGCGTTCGAGCGGCCGGCGAAGGCGACCTCGGCACCCACGTCGGGCGGCAGCTGGTCGAGACGGTTGGCGCTGGTGTGGAAGTGCGCCTGACGGAATGGATTGACGGACATGTTTCTCCTGACTGCGGGATGGGCCGGCGCGAAACCGTCGCGCGACCACTCGCAGGAAATGGCGCGATCCGGGCGCGCCTGCATTTTCACGGATTCCGCCGGCAACGGTTTCGTGCCCGTTTTTCCTGCGGGCCGGTTTGACCGTACCGGACGTCACGGTGATAATTCCGCGGATACCGTCAGCCTCGGCAGCTTTGCCGCTGCGTGGCGACGATCCTGCGTCATTTCCCACGTTTTTCCTTGGAGTCGAGTGTATGAGCTTTCCGCGCGCCCATGTTCGACATGCGCTTGCACTGGCAACGCTGCTGATGGCCGGCGCGGCCTCGGCCTCCGACCATGCACTGATGCTCGGCGACGCCAAGGCCGGCGAAGGCAAGGCGGCGGTCTGCGCTGCCTGCCACGGCGGCGACGGCAATCCGACTGACAAGCAGTACCCGAAAATCGCCGGCCAGAACGAAGCGTACATGGTGCGCCAGCTGGAAGCGTTCAAATCCGGCCAGCGCCAGAACCCGATCATGCTCGGCTTTGCCTCCACGTTGTCGACGCAGGACATGCACGACATCGGTGCGTTCTTCGCCGGCAAGCAGTCCCTGCCGGGCGTGGCCGACGACGCGCTGCTCGCGCGCGGCCAGGCGCTGTACCGCGGTGGCGATGCCAAGCTCGGCGTGCCGGCCTGCATGGCCTGCCACGGCCCGGACGGACGCGGCATGGCCGGCACCGGCTACCCGCAGCTCGCGGGCCAATGGACCGACTACGTCGCGACCAAGCTGAAGGACTGGAAGGACGGCACCAGCTGGGGCGATGACGTCAACGCGAAGATCATGCCGACCATCGTGCAGTCGCTGAGCGAGGCCGACATCCAGGCCGTTGCGTCCTACGTCGAGGGCCTGCACACGGCCACGGCGGGCGGCAATACCGCGTCGAAGTAAGTCCTTTCGCGATTGCGGCGAAATTCAGCGGCGGCCGGGGACACTCGCCGCCGCGTTGATCCGCGGCGCCTCCGCACGCCGCCCCGATTCCGGAGAACTCCCGATGTTCAAGCGCATCGCCGCATTGATGTTCAGCGCCTCGTTCGCCGTGGCCGCCCACGCCGCCGAGCCGTTCGAGGCTGGCAAGCAGTATTTCGTGATCGAGCCGCCGCAGGCGATCAATACCGGCGACAAGGTCGAGGTCATCGAGGTGTTTTCCTACGGCTGCGTTGCCTGCAACCTGTTCCGCCCGACGATGGACAAGGTCAAGGCGGAACTGCCGGCCAATGCCGAACTGGTC
>JASLGB010000388.1 GCA_030150315.1 Dokdonella sp.
GTCTTCGCCGCGGTAGCTGGCGAGGTTCTGGAGATAGGTCTTGCGCGTGGAATCGGAGTACAGCGCCGGGCGCTCGGTGCGGCCGTGGAAGGCGCCCTTGACGGCGAGGCGCTTGACCACGCGGCCGGCATGGCGCGCACCCGGATCGGTCATCAGCTTGGCGTTGACGTCGACGACGCGCGAGGCCAGCGAGACGGATTCGGAGCCGGAGTTCAGGCACATGAAACGCGCATACGGGCAGCCTTCCTTGCGCGTGTGGCCGATCTCCTTGCGGAGCGCCTGGCCGAAACGCAGCTGCGACAGGTTCGGCGTCATGATGTTGGCCATCACCTGCGGACGCGACATCACGCCGAGGATCGCCTTCGGCGCGTGGCCGAGGCCGAGCATGCCGTAGCCGCCGGCGTCGTGGATGACCGCGCCCTTCAGCGTGACGATCCACGGGCCGTGCGCGGCCAGTGCGACATACGGGTTGATGCCGTCGTCGGGGTAGAAATTCACGAAGTCGGACTGGGCGCGAAGGATCTGTTCCTCTTCATCCAGATGCAGGAAATCGGACATGCACGAACGCAGCGCGAGATGGGCGGCGTAGGCCTCGTCGATCGCCTCCGGCAGTGCCGGGTCGGCGGTGAGGAAGCGCTCGATGGACGCGTCGTCGAGACCGCGCGTGCGCACGGCGCCATCGAACTCGCGCATTTCCTTGAGTTTGGTCAGCATCGGATTCATGGGGGATCTCCTGAAACGACTGTGCCCGCTCCCGGAAAGGCGCGGGCACTGGGCGTGAAGCCTTGATCGGAATGGGAAAAATGATCATTCCAATCTAGCACGAATGGGCATGCGGCGACATCCGGCGCCGGTGTATGACGGCTGTCATGCGTGACGGTTGATGCTTGATCCTGCACGGGTTTCGTGCGGCCTCCTAGAGTGGTTCCATTCCGAAACGAAGGATTGGTTCCATGCAGGCGGCAGTGGCGGAACTCGAACACGCAACCCATCGCTACGGGCCGGTGCTGGCGCTCGATGGCGTCGATCTGGCCGTGCAACCCGGCGAACTGCTGGCCCTGCTCGGGCCGAACGGCGCCGGCAAGAGCACGGCGATTTCCCTGTGGCTTGGCCTGGCGCGGGCAGACGCCGGCAGCGTCCGCCTGTTCGGCGAAGCGCCGCAGGCGTTGAGCGCGCGGCGGCGCATCGGCGTCATGCTGCAAAGCGCAGGATTGCCGGAAACGCTCAAGGTGCGTGAATTGCTCGCGCAGACGCGCGCCGCCTATCCGAGTCCGTTCGCCACCGGCGATTGCATGCGCATGGCCGGTCTCGACGGGCTCATGGATCGGCGCTACGGCCAGCTGTCCGGCGGCCAGCAGCGGCGCGTGCAGTTTGCGATGGCGATCTGCGGCCGGCCGCAGTTGCTGTTTCTGGATGAACCGACCGTCGGCCTCGATACCGAGGCGCGCGCCGGCTTGTGGGACACGATCCGCGGTCTGGTCGCAGCGGGCTGTGCGGTAGTGCTGACCACGCATTATCTGGAGGAAGTCGAGGCGCTGGCCGATCGCGTTGCCGTGCTCGTTCACGGGCGCGTGGTTGCCGACGGCGGCATGGCGCAGATCCGCGCGCGCGTGGCGCGCAAGCGCATCCGCTGCGTCAGCGAACTCGACGCCGATCGTGTCGGCGTGTGGACGGAAGTGCGCAGCGTCAGCCGCAACGGTGACCGCATCGAGATCGTCACCGAGACGGCCGAGGCCGTCGTGCGCCGGCTGCTGCTTGAGGACGCGACGCTGACCGAGCTGGAAGTACAGCGCGCCGGCCTTGCCGAAGCCTTCGTCGAAATCACCCGCGCCGCGGCCTGACCGCGCGCCTCGCCTGGAACCCAATGCGATGAATGGCGCTACTTCCCCGATTGATCCGCCCTACAGCGCGCTGCGCTGCTATCTGCTGGAAGCACGACACGAATTCCTGCGCCTGCTGCGGACGCCGATGTTCTGCATTCCGACCCTGCTGTTCCCGGGCATGTTCTATCTGCTGTTCGGCGTGCTGCTGAACCGCGGCAAGGCCGGCGGCGGCATCGATCCAGCGGCCTACATGCTGGCCGGCTACTGCGTGTTCGGCGTGATGGCGCCGGGCCTGTTCGGCTTTGGCGTGGCGGTGGCGCTCGATCGCGACAGCGGCTGGCTGCGCCTGCGCCGCGCCTTGCCGATGCCTGCGGGCGCCTACCTCGTCGCCAAGCTGTTCATGGCCATGCTGTTCGCGGCACTGGTCACGGTGGTGCTGGCGAGCATCGCCATCGTGTTCGGCGGCGTGCGCCTGCCGCTGTCGTCGTGGCTGTGGCTGTTTATCGTGGACGTGGTCGGCGTGGTGCCGTTCTGCGCTATCGGCCTGTGCATCGGCAGCTTCGTCGGCGGACAGGCGGCGCCGGCCATCGCCAACCTGATCTATCTGCCGATGTCATTCCTGTCGGGGCTGTGGATACCGATGATGATGCTGCCGGCTTTCCTGAAGTCGATTGCGCCGCTGTGGCCGGCGTGGCATCTCGGGCAACTCGCGCTGGCCGCGGTCGGCCAGCCATCCAGCGGCGCGATCGCACAGCACCTGATTGCGCTGGGCTTGTTCACGGCGATTTTCCTCGCGCTGGCCCGTCGCGGCCTCGCGCGGGATTGTTGATGTATCCGTTTGCGGATGGGCGTACGGTGGCGCGATGAAGTCGATCCGATCCCGCTTGGCCGGCCTGCGGCAGCGCCTGCTGCCAGGGGGCGACGACGAAAGCAGCGAGGCGCTGTGGAGCCTGCTGTATCTGGGCTTCCTGTTCGTCAACTGGAGCGGCCAGTTGCTGGAAGTCTGGCTGGCAGCGACCCTGGCCAGCATCGTCGTCTTCGTGCCGCTGTTCATCGCCGCGCTGCGCCAGCGGCCCCTGCTGCGCTTCCGCTATGTCGCCGCGATCGCGGCGATCGACTACGCGCTGATGCTGGTCAACGTCGCTGCCAACACCTATCTGATCTACGCCGCGGCGTGCCTGCCGTACACCGGTTTGGCGCTGCGCCGTTCGATCGGCCTGATCCTTGTCGGCCTGGCGCTGCAGGCGCTGGAGCTGTACCTCGTCGGCGTGCCGCTGAGGTTCGTTCCGTTCGTCGGCGCGATCACGGCGGTGATCGCGATCGCGGTGTGCGCCGCCAATCACCACGGGCGCGAGAAACGCCTGCGCCAGGCGGAACTGAAGCTCAGCCACGACGAGGTGCGCCGTCTGGGCGCGCTGGCAGAGCGCGAGCGCATCGGCCGCGACCTGCACGATCTGCTCGGCCACACGCTGTCGCTGATCACGCTGAAGTCGGAGCTGGCGGCCAAATTGTTCGAGCGCGACCCACAGGCAGCACGGCGCGAGATGGTCGAAGTCGAGCGCGTCGCGCGCGACGCGTTGGCGCAGGTACGGCGCGCGGTCAGCGGCATCCGCGCCGCGGGACTGGGTGCCGAGCTGGCCTCGGCGCGCCTGCTGCTCGAATCCTGCGGCGTGCGGATGGACTACCGGCTTGCCGCGGTCGTGCTGCCGCCGGGGCTGGAAACGGTGTTTGCACTGGTCGTGCGCGAAGCGGTGACCAATATCCAGCGCCATGCACAGGCCAGCGCCGTGCGCGTCGAGTTGACGGCCGATCCGGGCGAGGCGGCACTGCGCATCGAGGACGATGGCCGCGGCGGCTCGATCGAGCCGGGCAACGGTCTGAGCGGAATGCGCGAGCGCCTGCGTGCGCTCGGCGGCCGGCTCGACATAAGGTCGCAGCGCGGGCAGGGCACCGTGCTGGTCGCGGTGCTGCCATTGCCGCCCGAGGCGCTGGCCGAGACGGCCCTGCGCACGGCGACGCGCTGAGCTCGCCCGTGGCAAGTCCGGCGCGCTACAGTCGCGCGTTTCCCGAGCCGGAATCGTTCCCGTGATGCGTGTGCTCCTGGCCGAAGACCAGGCGATGGTGCGCGGCGCCTTGTCCGCGCTGCTCGGCCTTGAATCGGATATCGACGTGGTCGGCACGGCCGCCGACGGCGAGGAGGCGTGGCGGCTTCTGCAATCGCTCAAGCCCGACCTGCTTGTGACCGACATCGAGATGCCCGGGCTGACCGGGCTCGAACTTGCGCAGCGCGTGCAGCGCCACGAACTGCCGTGCAAGGTCGTCATCGTGACCACGTTTGCGCGCGCCGGCTTCCTGCGTCGTGCGCTTGATGCCGGCGTCGGCGGTTATCTGCTCAAGGATGCGCCGGCCGAGCAGCTGGCAGAAGCGCTGCGCAAGGTGCATCGCGGCGGCCGCGCGATCGATCCGCAGCTGGCGCTGGAGGCATGGACCGAAGCGGATCCGCTGAACGACCGCGAGCGGCAGGTGCTGCGCCTGGCCGGGGAAGGCCTGAGCGCCACCGAGATCGCGCAGCGCCTGAATCTGTCGCACGGCACCGTGCGCAATTACCTGTCCGAGGCGATCGGCAAGCTCGGAGTCGGCAACCGCATCGAGGCCTATCGTCTCGCACGCCAGAAAGGCTGGCTTTGATGCCAATGCGTGCCGCTCTGCTGTGCTGGCTGCTGCTTGCAGGCGCGCTGCTGGACGCTGCGCCGTTGCCTGATGCCTATGTCTGGCAGCGGCAATGGACGCCCGCGTTGCGCCGCGCGCTGGTCGACAGCCGCGACCTCTTTGGCGGCGTGCGCGTGCTGGTGGCCCAATCCGGTCGCGGCGGCCAATGGGTCGAGACGCAGGCCGATCCGGCGGCGTTCGATGGCGATGCGCGCGAGCGCATTGCGGTGATCCGCTACGACGGCGCGGGGGAGCCGCCCGAAGTCGAGGAACTGGCGGAACGGCTGGACGGCCTGCTCGCCCGCTGGCGCGCACACGGAAGGCCGTTCGCGGCGGTCGAGATCGACTACGACTGCGGCACGGCCCGCCTCGCCGACTACGCCGAGCGCCTGCGCGCACTGCGCACGCGCTTGCCGGCGGAGGTGCGGCTGTCGCTGACCGCGCTGCCGGCGTGGCTTTCTGCGACGGCGCTCGACGACCTGCTGGCGGCGGCTGACGAGGCCGTGCTGCAGGTGCATGCCGTGCAGGATCCGCAGCGCGGCCTGTTCGACCCGGCGCTGGCCGAACGCTGGACGCGCGCATTTGCCGCGCGCAGCGACAAGCCGTTCCGCATCGCGCTGCCGGCCTATGGCTCGCGCGTCCACTTCGATGCGCGCGGCCGCGCGGTCGCCGTCGAAAGCGAAGCCGTGCTGGAGGACGCCATGGGCGAGGGCGCGCGTGAACTGTCGGCCGATCCGCACGCCGTGGTGGCGCTGCTCCGGCGCCTCGACGGAACGATGCCGGCGCATTGGCGCGGCGTGGTCTGGTTTCGCCTTCCGGTGGCCGGTGACCAGCGTGCATGGACGCTGGTC
>JASLGB010000410.1 GCA_030150315.1 Dokdonella sp.
GCCCTGCGTGCGCTCAGCGGCATGGCGGAATCCTCCGATTTCGACGCCGCCACGCAGGGCGTCCTGGTAACGCCCCAGTTCCCCAAGCTCGCGGAACAGATAGAAATGAACGAGGCGACCTTCCTGCACGGCCAGCCGAACGTGCAGGTCGACCGCATATGTGGTGCCGTCCGCCCGCGGCTTGCGTCCGCGCAAGGTGGCCACGCCCTCGCGCATCAGCGTCGCGTTCAATTCGGCGCGGCGCTCGGGCGAGAGGGCGAAATCGAATCCTTCGATCGAGCTGGACAACAACTGCGTTCGCGGATAGCCGGAACGCTGCAGGAACGTCGTGTTCACATCGAGAATGCGGCCGGTAACCGTGTCCACGACCGCGATCTCGTCGAGGCTGCCGTCGAACGCGAACTGGTACCGGTCCACTCCACCGGCCGCGCTGGCGGGCGGACGCTGGCTGCGGCCGGACATGATGCCGCGGATGCGCCGGCGCGCGTCGTCGATCTCTGCCGGCAAGGTGATCCACTCGATGACGCCGGGCGGCTCGCCGCCGCGGCGCCAGCGCACGGGTTCGACCGCGCGCGACAGCAGGCCGATGATCGCGACCGGCGCACCGGGCCGGTATTGCCTCAACTCGCCGCAGAAGGCGAGCGCATCGATCGCCTCGCCATGGAATTCCAGAAGCACCAGCTCGACCTGGGCGTCGTCCTGCAGGAACTTGCGTGCCTGCACCAGATCACGCGCCGAATAGATCGCATCGAAGCCCTGCGCATCAAGGGCATCGAACAACAGGCGGCGATCGTCGCGATCGCTGGCGACGACCAGGGCAGCGCAGTTTTCGGCGTTGATCGTCACTCGACCCAGCGTCCGTCGCGAAGTTTGAGGCGCGGCCGCTCGCGCCCTCGCGCGGCGATCCGCTCGAACAATCCGTCCAGCTCTTCCGGCAGTTCGAAACCGTTACCCACGAAAACCAGCTTGCGCTGGCTCGCCGCCGCCGGCATGCGCGCAATGCGCCTCAGCAGGACAGTATCGACCGGACGCAGATGCTCGGCAAAGCCGACAAAAAGATAAATGCCAAAATGCGTGCTCTGCAGCACATATCGCAAGGCATCGCCGATGCGTTTTGAGCCAGGCACATGCAGGCCGCTCTCACGCAGCGAGTCGATGCCGTTTTCCGGGTCCCATACATAGATCGATGTTCCACCGCGCATGGCCAATACGCGCATGTGGGAAAGCATCTCTGCCTCGTTGGTCGTATCCAGGGCGACCAGATGCATTGGCGATGCCAGGATGCGTTCAAGCAGTTTCTGCATCATCGATGGTTCCGATTTGCCCTCGCGCACGCGCTCTCGGTTCGCTGGAACGGCTGAAGCTGGCGCCGCCAATCCGTGCCTGCCCTGAGAGCCGCCTATTTGGCCAGATTGACCCGGTACACGGCTAGCCCGGATCATAGCCGTCCTTGCGTTTTCCGGAGCCTGTCCATGTTCGAAGGCCTGCGTTTCCAGCATTGGCAGTCCACGCGTGATGCCGACGGCATCCTCGTGCTCACACTTGATCGGGCCGGAAGCGCGATCAATGCCTTGTCCCGATCCGTGCTCGATGAGCTGGGCGAGATCGTCGAGCGCCTGTCGTTCGAACCACCCACGGGCGTGGTGATCCATTCCGGAAAGCCCTCCGGTTTCATTGCCGGCGCCGACCTCAAGGAGTTCGCCGCCTACGAAGCGAACAACGGTGTTCTGGACGCGCTTGAAAACGGCCAGCGCGTTTTCCAGAACCTCAGCCGGCTGCCTTGCCCCACAGTCGCCGCCATCCAGGGGTTCTGCATGGGCGGCGGCACCGAGCTCGCCCTCGCCTGCCGATGGCGTGTCGCCGCGCGCGATGCCTCCACGCGCATCGGCCTGCCCGAAGTGAAGCTCGGCATCTTCCCCGGCTGGGGCGGCAGCGCGCGCCTGCCGCGCCTGATCGGTGCGCCGTCTGCGCTGGAATTCATGCTCACCGGACGCACCGCCTCGGCGGAAAGCGCGCGCGCCATGGGCCTGGTCGATGCGCTCGCATCCCCCGAGCTGCTGCTCGAAACGGCCAAGGACATGATCCGTCATCCGCGGGCGCGCCCGCTGGCGCAGCGCGCCAAGGCGTGGGCGACCAACACCTGGGTGGCACGACAGGTGCTGGCACCGATCCTCGTCAAGCAGACCGCTGCGAAGGTGCGCAAGGACCAGTATCCGGCGCCGTTTGCGCTGATCGATACCTGGCGTCGCGGCGGCTCCGGCATTTCCCAGCGCCTGAAGCTTGAAGCCCGGGCCGTGGCCAAGCTGGCCAAGACGCCGACCGCGCGCAACCTGATTCGCGTGTTCTTCCTGCAGGAACGCCTGAAGGGACTTGCCGGCGGTGCCGAGCACGGCATCAAGCACGTCCATGTCGTTGGTGCCGGCGTCATGGGCGGTGACATCGCCGCGTGGTGCGCACTGCGCGGTTTCGACGTGACCTTGCAGGACCGCGAGATGAAGTTCGTGCAGCCGGCGCTGGATCGCGCGCGCGAACTGTTCACCAAGAAACTGAAGACCGCCGACCGCATCGAACCCGCACTGGCACGCCTCAAGGCCGATGTCGACGGCGACGGCATTCCGTCCGCGGATCTGGCCATCGAGGCGATCTACGAGAACCCGGAAGCCAAGGAAGCGCTGTACCGGACAACGGAGGCCAGACTCAAGGCCGATGCGATCCTTGCCACGAACACTTCAAGCATTCCGCTGGATGAGCTGCGGAAAGCGGTGGCCGAGCCTCGACGCTTTCTCGGCCTGCACTATTTCAATCCCGTGGCGCTGATGCCGCTGGTCGAGATCGTGCGCCACGACCAGCTCGACGAAGCCGTCGAGAAGCGCGCCTTGGCCTTCTGCAAGGCGATCGACAAACTGCCCGTGCCGGTCAAGGGGACGCCAGGCTTCCTCGTCAACCGCATCCTGATGCCGTATATGCTGGAAGCCGCACGCGCCTACAGCGAAGGCATTCCCGGCCCGGTCATCGACAAGGCAGCAAAGAAATACGGTTTGCCTATGGGGCCTATCTAGCTGCTCCACACGGTCGGCCTCGACGTCGCCGCCTCGGTCGGCAAGGAGCTCGGCCCCTTCCTCGGTCTGGACATTCCGGTTGGCCTCGGCGAACTCATCGCAGGCGGCAAGCGCGGCAAGAAGGACGGCGAAGGCTTCTACAAGTGGCAGCACGGCAAGCCGATGCGCCCGGAGGTCGACCCGAACTACAATGCTCCCGACGATCTGGA
>JASLGB010000009.1 GCA_030150315.1 Dokdonella sp.
CAGGCAGCGCGCCGGATTGCCGACCCAGACCTCGCCACTGCCGATGATGGTGCCGTGGGTGACCACGGCACCGGCGCCGACGATGCTGTTCTCCTTGACCAGCACGCCGTCGAGGATCACCGCGCGCATGCCGATGATGCTCGTGCCCTGTACCGAGCAGCCGTGCAACACCGCGCCATGACCGATGGTCACGTCGTCACCGATGGACAGGGAAAAGCCTCCCAGCGTGTATTGCGCGTCGTAGGCAACGTGCAGCAAGGCGCCGTCCAGCACACAGGTGCGGGCACCGATGCGGATGGCGTGCGAGTCGCCGCGCAGGACCGCGCCGGCCCAGACCGAGCTGCTCTCGCCCAGCGTGACATTGCCGATCACTTGGGCGGCAGGGTCCACCCACACGCCGTCGGCCAAGGTGGGTGCATGACCAAGGAATGGCCGGATGTTCATCGCAACGCCTCCTTTTCCCCGTGTAGCCACCGATCTTCGGGGATGGAAGGGCCGGCGCACACCTGCGGAAATTTGCAGGGTGGCGCCGACGGCGATTCGACGCACGCTTCACGGACTGTCCGCCATCGTGTTGCGTCGACCGGCCGCCATGCAAGCGAAATCCGTCGCCAGCGGCGGCGCAGAGCGAAGGGTCAGTCCTTCTTCGGCCGACGCCATCCCGGCACGGTGGTTTGCCGCGCACGCGCCACGGTCAACTCGCCAGAGGGAACCTGACGGCTGACAACCGAGCCGGCGCCGATGGTGGCGTCGCGCCCGACGTGGACAGGCGCGACCAGCGAAGTGTTCGATCCGATGAAGGCGCCGTCCTCGATCGTGGTCGCGTGCTTTTCCGCCCCGTCGTAATTGCAGGTGATGGTGCCGGCGCCGATGTTCACGTTGGCGCCGACATCGGTGTCGCCGAGGTAGGCCAGGTGGTTGGCCTTGGAGTTCTCGCCGAGGCGCGTCTTCTTGGTCTCGACGAAGCTGCCGACATGCGCGCCGGCAGCCAGTTCCGTTCCGGGCCGCAGGCGCGCGAACGGGCCGATGTGGCAAGGGCCGTGCGTGACGACGCCGTCGAGATTGCAGTGCGAATGCACGATCGTTCCGGCCGCCAGCGTGGAATTGCGGATGCGGCAGTACGGCCCGATGCGTACCTCGTCGCCGAGCTCGACCATGCCTTCCAGGATCACGTCGATGTCGATTTCCACGTCGTGGCCAACGCGGACATCCCCGCGCGCGTCGAAGCGGACCGGATCGGCGAAGCGCACGCCGGCAGCTGCCAGCATCGTCGCGCGACGGCGCTGGTAGCTGCGCTCGAGCGCAGCGAGCTGCCACGGATCGTTGGCGCCGAACACTTCCAGCGCGTTGACGCAGACGCAGGCTTCGGCCGGCTGGCCTTCGTCGTTGGCCTGCGCGAACACGTCGGTGAGATAGAACTCGCCCTGCGCATTGCCGTCACGAAGGTTGTCCACCCATTCGCGCAAACGGCGCGCATCGGCGGCGAGGATGCCGCTGTTGATGCAGGTGATCGCGCGCTGTTCCGGACTGCAGTCCTTTTCTTCGACGATCGCGCGGATACGACCGATGCCGTCGCGCACCACGCGGCCATAGCCGAACGGGTTGTCAAGTTGCGTGATGAGCCCCGCCAGCGGTGCATCGATGCTGACCAGATTGCGCAAGGTGTCGTCGCGGATCAGCGGCACGTCGCCGTACAGCACCAGCACACGCGCATCATCGGGCACGCTCGGCATCGCCAGCCGCACGGCGTGGCCTGTGCCGCGCTGTTCCGGCTGGTGAACCCAGTGCAGGTCGCCGAGATCGGTCGCCGCCGCACGCACCTGGTCGCCAAGATGGCCGTACACGATATGGATGCGCACCGGCTGCAGCGCGCGCGCGCTGTCGAGCACATGCGCCAGCATTGGCCTTCCGGCCAGCGGCATCAGGACCTTCGGCTTGGCCGATTTCATCCGCTTGCCTTCGCCGGCGGCGAGGACGATCACATGCAGGGGAGTGGCCACATCGGATTCCGGTTGGGGGCTGGCGCCCAATTCTAGACGCAGCCTCGAACGTCAGCGCGACCGGCACGGGCAGCCTGGCCCGGGCGGCTTCGAACTTCCGGCCCGAACACTTTTCGATGACGCCGCCGCGACGAACGGATCCGACCGCGTCTCCGATTTGCCGACGTTTGCCGCCGGGCGCAGCTGCCGACTGCCCGCTGCAGATCTGCGCGCGGACCTCTCCCCGTGCATCGCGTCAGGCGGGTGCCGCCCCCGCCTTCACGTATGGGATCTATCCGCGGTCATTGTTCTTGATGTGCATGTAGAGCCATTTGTCCATCGCTTCGAGCAGAGGCCATTTGTCCTCCATGCCCCAGCGCAGGCGGTCCACATGGGAGCCCAGCTGTAGCAGCAGGCGATCATGCACGCCCTTGTGGATGTCGAAGTACTCGTATCCGGCCTTCTCCATCATCGCCTCCTCGTCGCGGAAGTGCGCCGTGGTGACATCGACCACGCGCTGCGCCAGGTCGACCAGCACGTTGAGAGGCTGGCTGGCCTGCGTCGCTTCGTGAAGCCGGTTGGTGCTCGCGCACGATATCCTGATGCTGCTCATCCACCAGATTGATGCCGGTATCGAGATCGGCAGTCCACACCATGAACGTCATGCACTCCTCCTTGCGGGTTTCGGCCTACGCGACGGCGCGGCCGGTGAACGTGCCTGGAGGGTGCGTCAATGCGCGCCGCGGCACCTTGACCTGACTCAAGTGGCGGCGACGGCCATGTCCGCCAATGCGCAACCGGATTCGACCGGCAATACGCGTCAGCCGCGGCCGCGATGCGCTCGCGCAGACGAGCGAAGGCAGCCGAACCGCCGACCTGTCGGTCTCGCACCCGATGCAAGCCGTGCCGCGTTTCCGCGACGGGCACCGGCCTCAGCCGGTTTCCGGCAATGCAGTTCGCGGAGTCGGGTTTCCCGCCGAGCCGGCGCGAACCTGCGTCCGGCGCGCGATGGTCGATGGTACTGAATATGGAAATATTTCGTTCAGAAACAGGGACTTGCTCGGGTTATCCCTAGCGGGAAACCGCAGCAGCGAGGGCTACAGTCGGGGTGCACTGCCGACAGGAGCGCGTCATGGATATCAAGTCCGCAACCGCCGTGGTCGATCGCGACTTCTCCGCATTCGACACCGCCAAGCAGGCGGATGCGGGCAAGGTCGATGGCAAGATCAGCCGCGAAGATCTGGAGACGGTATCGCGCAACGAAGGCGGTCGCTTCAGCGCGGAACAGCAGGAGGCGGCACGTTTCCTGCTCGAAAGCGAGGCCAGTCGCGCCATGCTCGATGTGGCTGGCGACAGTGGCTTCCTGTTCTTTGGCGGCAAGGTCGACGGCATCATCAGTCGCGGCGACATCGACGCCGCACAGAAGACGTTCGCTTCCGGTTCCTGGTACGACGAGCTGCTCGATACCGCCGCAGGCCACGGCGGACTCGACGGCAACATCAGCAATGACGACATCGTCGCGGCACTGGCCGACCCCGGCGTCCCGCAGGAGTTGAAGGACACGCTGAACGTGCTGCTGGCCGCACCGGAAGGCAGCAAGGATCTGCACAAGACCTTGCAGGGATTCACGCAGGACGAAGTCGCCGCCACCAGCGAGCTGTCGAAACTGCCTCAGTACCAGGCGCTGTCCGGCTCGGACAAGCAGCTCGTGGCCGGTGCGGTGCGCGACAGCGGCGGCGACCTCGCCACCAATACCAAACTGCGCGAACTGCTGGGCAGCGACCGCTTCCAGCAGATGAGCCCGGCACAGCGCACGGCGGCGCTGAACGAGATCGCCTTGGTGGAAACACCGGAATTCAAGGCGCTTCCGGCATCCGACCGGACCCTGGTCAGG
>JASLGB010000105.1 GCA_030150315.1 Dokdonella sp.
GTTGCCGATCTTCTGGCCTATCCGCAGAAGCCGAAGGATTTCGCGCATCCGGTACGCCTGCTCGACGACCGCGCCAGCACCTACTTCGTGGCTCAGAGCGGCCTGGTCAGCAAGGGCTCGCCGGCACCGGATCACCAGGCGCTGTTCACGGCAGAGAAGGACGAGTTCCACCTCGCCGATGGCGCCGACACGCTCGAAGTGCCGCTGACCTGGAGCGATCCGTCCGGCCTGGTCGTGCGCAAGGTGTTCGTGCTCAAGCGCGACAGCTACACCGTCGAACAGCGCCAGGAAATCACCAACAACGGCACCGCTGCGTGGACCGGCAATGCCTACCAGCAGCTGCAGCGCGTGCCGCCGGTGTACGAGTCCGGCGGCATCAAGGGCTATACCAATACCGAGCGCTACAGCTTTGCCGGTGCGGCCTGGTACAGCCCGGGCGACAAGTTCGAGAAGCTCAAGTTCGAGAAGTTCGAGAAGGACCCACTCAACAAGACCGTCGCCGGTGGCTGGGCTGCGATGCTGCAGCACTATTTCTTCGCCGCGTGGATTCCGCCGGCGCAGCAGACCGAACAGTTCTCGACCGCGGTTGTGAAGTCGGCCGACTCGCCGCGCTACCTCATCCGCACCCTGTCTCCGGCGATCAGCGTGGCGCCCGGCCAGACCGGCAGCAGCAGTGCGCGCCTGTATGTGGGCCCGAAGCTGCAGAGCACGATCGACGAGATCGCGCCCGGCCTTTCGCTGACCGTCGACTACGGCATGTTCACGATCATCGCCGAGCCGCTGCACTGGGTGCTGGCGAAACTGCACAAGCTGACCGGCAACTGGGGTCTGGCGATCATCCTGCTGGTGCTGCTGATCAAGGCGCTGTTCTTCAAGCTCAGCGAAACGCAGTTCCGCTCGATGGCGAAGATGCGCAAGCTGCAGCCCCGCATCGAAGCGCTGAAGGAGCGTTACGGCGACGATCGCCAGAAGATGAACCAGGCGATGCTGGAGTTCTACCAGAAGGAAAAGGTGAACCCGCTCGGCGGCTGCCTGCCGATGCTGGTGCAGATGCCGGTGTTCTTCGCGCTGTACTGGGTGCTGCTGGAAAGCGTCGAGCTGCGCCAGGCGCCGTTCTTCGGCTGGATCCAGAACCTGAGCGCGCCCGATCCGTACTTCGTGCTGCCGATCCTCAACGGTCTGGTCATGCTCGCGACCTCGTTCCTGAGCCCGACGACCGGCATGGATCCGACGCAGGCGAAGATGATGAAGATCATGCCGGTGCTGTTCTCGGTGATGTTCGCCTTCTTCCCGGCTGGCCTCGTGCTGTACTGGACGGCCAACGGCGGCCTCGGCCTGCTGCAACAGTGGATCATCACCAAGCGCGTGGAAGCCGGCGACAGCAAGCCCGCCAAAGCCTGATCCGATGGTCACGCACGCCGACACCATCGCCGCCGTGGCCACTGCGCCGGGTGTCGGGGGCGTCGGCGTGCTGCGCATTTCCGGGCCGCTGGCGCCGCGCATCGCAGAAATCCTGCTGGGCCGCCCGGCGCAGGCGCGGCACGCGCATTACGCCGCGTTCCGCGATGCCGCCGGCGAAGTCATCGACCGCGGCTTGCTGCTGCGGTTTCCCGCGCCGCACTCCTACACCGGCGAAGACGTGCTGGAACTGCAGACGCATGGCAGCCCTGTCGTGCTGCGTCTGCTGCTGGCGCGACTGGTCGAACTCGGCGCACGCCATGCGCGCGCCGGTGAATTTTCCGAACGCGCCTTCCTGAACGGCAAGCTCGATCTGGCCCAGGCCGAAGCGGTCGCCGATCTCATCGCCAGCGGTTCCGCCGCCGCCGCGCGTGCGGCGCAACGTAGTCTCGACGGCGAGTTTTCGCAGCAGGTCGAGGCGCTGGTCGAAGCGGTCGTGCGCCTGCGCGTGTGGATCGAGGCCGCGATCGATTTTCCCGAGGAGGAAATCGACTTCCTCGCCATGCCCGAGCTGGCTGCCGAACTCGCCACCGTGCGGGAGCGGCTCGACCGCCTGCTGGTTGCGGCGCGGCGCGGCGTGCGTCTGGCCGACGGCCTGCATGTCGTTATCGTCGGTCGACCGAACGTCGGCAAGTCGAGTCTTCTGAACGCGCTTGCCGCCAGCGAACGCGCCATCGTCACCGACATCGCCGGCACCACACGCGACGTGTTGCGCGAAACCATCGACCTCGACGGCATTGCCCTGACCTTGGTCGACACCGCGGGCCTGCGCGATGCCGGCGACGTGGTCGAGCGCGAAGGCATCCGCCGCGCACGCGCCGAACTCGAGCGCGCCGACCTCGCCCTGCTCGTCACCGACGACGCGAATGCCGACGCCGACCTAGTGCTGCTCGACGGCGTGCCCGCCACGGCCGCGCACCTGGTCGTGCACAACAAGATCGACCTGGCGAACACCGTCTCACGCCGTGAAACACGCGACGACCGCACGCACCTGTGGCTGTCGGCCAAGAAGCGCGCGGGATTGGAACTGCTCATCGCCGAACTCAAGCACCACGCGGGACAAGGCGAAGGCATCGGCGCCTTCAGCGCGCGCGCGCGCCATGTCGCTGCGCTCGAACGCGCGCGTGATCACCTCGCCTTCGCCGACGACGCCCTGAACACGCAACGCGCCGGTGAACTCGCCGCCGAGGAACTGCGCCAGGTGCAGCACGCACTCGGTGAAATCACCGGT
This sequence comes from Dokdonella sp., assembly GCA_030150315.1. GTDB lineage: Bacteria > Pseudomonadota > Gammaproteobacteria > Xanthomonadales > Rhodanobacteraceae > Dokdonella_A. Next base: position 2,690 of record JASLGB010000105.1, read on the forward strand.
GAATTCAGCAGCGACGACCTGCTCGGCGAGATCTTCTCCTCGTTCTGCATCGGCAAGTGAGTTCTTGCTGCAGCCAACCGATGTCGTCGTCCGGTTGCTCCGGAAAACGCGCGTGCTTCCGTTATTCTTGATGGTTCGACGAAGCCGTTCGCGCTTCATCGTTGAATCGGGGGAAGCGCGATGGCGTACAACGAAGAAGAAACTCGCCACTGGCTTATCAACCCGGTGCTGGATCGCAAGGGCTACAACACCCCGCAACGCCTGAAGCTCGAAACCCCGGCGCCGGTTGAGCCTACCGGGCCGAAAGGCCGCCGACGCAAGGGCTCGGGGCGCACCGATTATCTGTTGTGCGTGCAGGTAGGCTCCATGCCCAAGCCGCTGCCGGTCGCCGTGCTCGAAGCCAAGAAGGAATCCGAAGACCCGTTCGCCGGCATGCAGCAGGCCAAGGGCTACGCCGACTGCCAGCGTTTCGACGTGCAGT
>JASLGB010000149.1 GCA_030150315.1 Dokdonella sp.
AGTGGAAGCCTCCGATGACGGTTTCCTCGCCGACCGCCGGCAAATGTCCAAGTTGGGTCATGACCATGTTGCCGACCGTGTCGAATTGGGTGTCGTTCAACTCCACGCCGAAGCGCTGGTTGAAGGCGGGGATCGGGGTCAGCGCGTTGACGAGGAATTCGCCATTGGCGCCTGCCTGGATCAGCGTGTGCTCGTCGTCGTCGTCGTCGTGCTCGTCGTCGATGTCGCCGACGATCTGTTCCAGCACGTCCTCGATCGTGGCGAGGCCGGCCACGCCGCCGTATTCGTCGACGACGATGGCCATGTGGTTGCGCGAGAGCCGGAACTCCTTGAGCAGGATGTTGAGGCGCTTGGATTCGGGAATCATCGTCACCGGTCGCAGCAGCGGCCGGATCTCCTGCGAGGCGCCGTCGCGCATGCAGCGCAGCAGGTCTTTCGCGAGCAGGATGCCGAGGATCTCGTCCTTGTCTCCGGCGTGCACCGGGAAGCGCGAGTGGCCCGATTCGATGACCGTGTCGAGCACCTGCGCCAGCGGCTCGTCCAGCGACAACGAAACCATCTGCGCGCGCGGAATCATGACGTCGGCGACGGTCAGGTCGGCGACTTCGATCGCGCCTTCCACCATCGACAAGGTGTCGTTGGAGAGCAGGCCGTTGGCCTGGGCGTGGCGCAACTCCTCGATCAGGTCTTCCCGGCTTTGCGGCTCACCCGAAAGCGCTTGCGTGATGCGCTCGAACCACGATCGGGGAGGGGGACTACTGTGCGGATCCTCGCTCATCTTTTGTGACAGCTGGCCCAACGGGGCGGGGCCGCAGTGTATCAAAGGCGCGTTTCATGCAAGCGGTGCCTTCTGCGGCGTGCGGACGCGCTGCGCGGGCGAGGCCCGGGACGGCGGCTCGCGACGCCGGTTTGCGCGGTTTGCGGACGGTTTTGACGCGCGGATTGTAGGCCGGCCCGGCGTCGGAAAGACTTCCGCGCCCCGCGCCGGCTGCATCGACGCCGCCGATCCTGCCGGCGCGGAAATTCGGGCACGGATGTTCGAGGCACGGATGTTCGGGCACGGGTGCTCGGACGCGTATCGCCGACCGCGCCGCGGTCGCCTTTGGCTCAGTCGTCCGCGATGGCGGCGTAGGGGTCGGCGACGCCGAGCGAGTCCAGGATGCGCCGTTCGAGCGCCTCCATGCGTTCGGCCTCCGCATCGTTTTCGTGATCGTGGCCGAGCAGGTGCAGCACGCCGTGGATGGTCATGTGCGCGTAGTGGTTGCGCGGATCCTTGCCTTGCTCGGCCGCCTCGCGCGCGACCACCGGCGCGCAGATGACCAGGTCGCCGAGCAGGCCGGTCGGCTCGCCCGGCATCGGCTCGAACGGAAAGCTCAGCACATTGGTGGCGTAGTCGCGCTGGCGGAACTCGCGGTTGTAGCGCTGGCCGTCTTCGGTGCCGACGATGAGGAGGTTGACGCCCAACGTGCCGCGACGGCGCAACTCGGGAATCGCCGCGATCCAGCGCTCGAAGCTGCGTCGCGCCGGCACGCCTTTGCGACCGGCTTCGTTCTTCAACCACAGCTCCAGCGTCGGTGCGGCGGCGCGTGCGCCGCGTTTGCGCGACTCAGGAGGCATCGGCTTTCGCGGCGGCCTGTTCGGAATCGCGGCGCTCGTAGGCGTGCACGATGCGCTGCACCAGCGGATGGCGAACAACGTCCTTGGCGGTGAAGAAGGTGAAGCTGACGCCGTCGACGTCGCGCAAGACCTCGATCGCGTCGCGCAGGCCCGAGCGCACATGCTTGGGCAGGTCGGTCTGCGTCATGTCGCCGGTAACCACCGCAACCGATCCGAAGCCGATGCGGGTCAGGAACATCTTCATTTGTTCGACCGTGGTGTTCTGCGCTTCGTCGAGGATCACGAACGCGTCGTTCAGCGTGCGTCCGCGCATGTAGGCCAGCGGCGCGATCTCGATCACGTTGCGTTCGATCAGCTTGGTCACGCGCTCGATGCCGAGCATCTCGTACAGCGCGTCGTACAAGGGGCGCAGGTACGGATCGACTTTCTGGGTGAGGTCGCCGGGAAGGAAGCCGAGTTTTTCGCCGGCTTCGACCGCAGGCCGCACCAGAATCAGGCGCTGCACGCGGTTGTCGTTCAGCGCATCGACCGCCATCGCCACCGCGAGATAGGTCTTGCCGGTGCCGGCGGGGCCGATGCCGAAGTTGATGTCGTGGGACGCGATGGCTTCCAGATAGCGCGACTGGTTTGCGCCGCGGCCGCGCACGGTGCCGCGCTTGGTCTTGATCGCGATCTCGCGCGTGCCGTCCGCCGGGCGCACTTCGGCGATGCCCGCGCCGACTTCCGACAGGTGCAGGTTGACCTGCGTGCTGCCGAGGATTTCGTTTTCGGTGGCGTCGTAGAGCGCGCGCAGCACGCGCTCGCCGAGTTTCACCGCGTCCTTGCTGCCGGTAAGCCGGAACACATTGCCGCGGTTGGCGACTTCGACGCCGAGGCGCAATTCGATCTGGCGCAGATGTTCGTCGAAGGGGCCGGCGAGATTGGCGAGGCGCTCGCCGTCGGACGGCTCGAGCGTGAAATCGTGATGGTTCGTTGAGGTCATAGGCGCGGCAGCGTAGCGCGCGAATGGCGTTTCAGCCACAGGATGATCGATCGCATGGATATTCCGGCGCGCACGCCATAAGCGCCGATTGCGAAGATTCCGCGGCTGACGCGGCGCAGTTTCGATCGGGGCCGATTTTCTTCGGTGCCGCGGTTTTGCGCGCAATCGACGGGAACGTAAGCGGCCGCAGTGCAAAGGACATCTGCCTCGGAACGGCATTTTCGGCAACGGTTTCGGCCCGCAAAACCGCGTGAATCCACGCGATGGGCGCGCAATCCGTGCGCCAGAGCCGTTTGCGACCGGGGTTCTCGCATCCGTGCCTTTTGTCAGGGGGATTGATCGGCCGGTTTTGGTAGCCTTGGGTGTTTCCGGTTCGAGGTTCCTCCATGAAACATCCTCTCGCGCTCGCACTGTCCGTCGCGCTGTCCACGCTTGCCCTTGGCGCCTGCCAGACCACGACCAGACCGGATGCGGCGAAAGCCGGCTCCGCGGTGGCGCCCGAAGTGGCCGCCAATCCGCTGTTCGAGCCGAGCCCGCTGCCGTTCCAGTATCCGCAGTTCGACAAGGTGACCGACGCCGACTTCGGCCCCGCCTTCGATCGCGGCATGGCCGAGCAGTTGAAGGAAATCGACGCGATCGCGAACAACCCCGAGCCGGCGACCTTCGACAACACCATCCTCGCGATGGAGAAGGGCGGCCAGATCCTCGAGCGCGCGACCACGCTGTTCTTCAGCCTCGTCGGCGCCGACATCAACGACGCGCGCAAGCAGATCCAGGCCGAGTACTCGCCGAAGTTCGCCGCGCACCGCGACGCGATCTATCTGAATCCGAAGCTGTATCCGCGCATCGAAACGCTGTACCAGCAGCGCGCCACGCTCGGCCTCGACGCCGAAGGCGTGCGTCTGGTCGAGCGCTACCACGAGGACTTCGTGCGTGCCGGCGCCAAGCTGCCGGATGCGCAGAAGGCGCGCTTGAAGCAGATCAACGGTGAGCTGGCCACGCTCGGTACCCAGTTCAGCCAGAACGTGCTGGCCGAGGTCAACGATTCGGCGCTGGTCGTCGATACCCGCGCCGAACTGGAAGGCCTGTCCGACGAGGCGATCTCGGCTGCGGCCGAAGCGGCCAAGGCGCGCGGGCTGGAAGGCAAGTTCGTGCTCGCGCTGCAAAACACCACCGGCCAGCCGCCGCTGGCCTTCCTCGCCAACCGCGCGCTGCGCCAGCGCCTGCACGAAGCGTCGATGGCGCGCGGCAGCCGCGGCAATGCCTACGACAACACCAGCATCGTGTCGCAGATCATGAAGCTGCGCATCGAGCGCGCGAAGATGCTCGGCTACCCGAACTTCGCCGCCTACAGCCTGGCCACGCAGACGGCCAAGACGCCGGAAGCGGTCAACGCCATGCTCGGCCAGCTGGCACCGCCCGCGGTCGCCAATGCCAAGCACGAAGCGGCCGACCTGCAGGCGGTCATCGACGAGGAACAGAAGGCCAAGGGCCAGCCGACCTTCCCGTTGGCGCCGTGGGACTGGGCCTACTACACCGAGAAGGTGCGCCAGAAGAAGTTCGCCTTCGACGAATCGCAGATCAAGCCGTATCTCGAAGTGAAGAACGTGCTCGAGAACGGCGTGTTCTACGCCGCCAACCAGCTCTACGGACTCAGCTTCAAGCAGCGCACCGACCTGCCGGTGTACCAGCCCGACGTGCTGGTCTACGACGTGTTCGATGCCGACGGCACGCAGCTGGCGATCTTCATCCAGGACCTCTACGCGCGCCCGTCCAAGCGCGGTGGCGCGTGGATGAACGCCTATGTGCAGCAGAACGCGCTGTTCGGCACGCGGCCTGTGGTCGCCAACCACCTCAACATTCCGAAGCCGCCGGCCGGCAAGCCGACCCTGCTGACCTGGGACGAGACGCGCACGATGTTCCACGAGTTCGGCCATGCGCTGCACGGCATGTTCTCGAACGTGTAGTACCCGTACTTCGCCGGCACCAGCGTGCCGCGCGACTTCGTCGAGTTCCCGTCGCAGGTCAACGAGATGTGGGCCGACTGGCCGAGCGTGCTGGCCAACTACGCCAAGCACTACCAGAACGGCTCGCCGATGCCGCAGGAACTGCTCGACAAGGTGATGGCGGCGTCCCAGTTCAATGAGGGCTTCCGCACCACCGAATACCTCGGTGCCGCCATGCTCGACCAGAACTGGCACCAGATCGGCAGCGTCGACGGCGTGCCCGCCGCGAACGGCGTGATGGCCTTTGAGGCCGCGGCGCTGAAGAAGGACGGCATCGACTACACGCCGGTTCCGCCGCGCTATCGCACGCCGTACTTCAGCCACATCATGAGCGGCTACGCCGCCGGCTATTACGCCTACATCTGGTCGGAAGTGCTGGACGCGAACACGGTCGAGTGGATCAAGGAGCACGGCGGCCTCAAGCGCGAGAACGGCGACCGCTTCCGCCAGACCCTGCTTTCGCGCGGCGGCAGCAAGGACGCATCGGAGCTGTTCCGTGACTTCACCGGCCACGATCCAAAGATCCAGCCGCTGCTGGAACGCCGCGGCCTGACCGCCACCGCCGACACGAAGCCGGCGAAGGGCAAGAAGTCGAAGAAGAAAGCCGGCAAGTAACCCTTCCTGCCACGGCTGAAAGAAAACCGCCCGGAGTGATCCGGGCGGTTTTTTCGTTTTCGCGCCTGCGCAATGCATGCGCTTGCCGATGACAGCAGCAGATCGCCCGCCGAGGGCGAGCAGGAATGCTGCAGGCGTTATCGGTTATCACGGCAAGCCTTTCT
>JASLGB010000153.1 GCA_030150315.1 Dokdonella sp.
CGCCGGCTACCACCACGGCGACCTGCGGCAGAGCCTGCTCGATGCTGCGTCGCAACTGCTTGCCAGCGATGGCGTGGAGGCGGTCGGAATGCGCGAAATCGCGCGGCGCGCCGGTGTTTCCCATGCCGCGCCGTATCGCCACTACGCCAGTCGTGAAGCCCTGCTCGCCGATCTCGCGGCAACAGGCTTCCAGCGACTGGCGTTGCGATTCGCCCGCCTGCCGGCGCTGGCGGAAGCGGAGCGCCGGCTCGTCGCGATGGCGCGTGCCTACGTCCGTTTCGCGCGCGAAGAGCCGCACGCCTGGCGCCTGATGTTCGGGGAAACGATCGACAAGTCGGCTTTTCCGGTCCTGCTTGAAGCCTCGCGCGCCGTGTTCGCCCTGCTGCGCGAAACGGTTCAGGCCCTGGGCGTGGCAGCGCCGGCAACCACCGAGTCGGTCACCGCCTGGGCAATGGCGCACGGCATCGCGCAGCTGGTCTTGGACGAGCGCCTCGACGCGCATCTGGACATCAAGGTCGATCCCGACCGGCTGGCGCGCGACGCGGCGCGGATCTTTCTTGCCGGAGTCGGACGCACCGGCGGCTGAGCCGCCGACGATTTGTCACACCCGAACGCGACAGCTGCGCTAAAATGCCGCAGCGTTTCCCCCACTGGAGAAAGCTGCATGTCCTGGTTGTGGATGTTCATTGTCGGCCTGCTCGTCGGCATCGTCGCGAAGTTCCTCATGCCCGGAAAGGATCCGGGTGGCTTCATCGTCACCGCACTGCTCGGCATCGCCGGCATGTTCGTCGGCGGATTCCTCAGCAACCTGATATTCGGCACCGGGCCGATCGACGGCAATGTGCAGCCGTCCGGCTTCATCGGTGGCGTGATCGGCTCGCTGATCCTGCTGGCGATCTACCGCGTCTTCACGCGCGCCCGCTGATGACTGCCCGACGTCCCGCCTTGCGCGGGGCGTCGGTTTTCGAGCGGCGCCGGTTCCGGCAGGCCGCCCGAGTTTCCCGCTTCAACGTGTCCTGCTTCAGCGCGCCTTGAAACCGGCGCCGTCGAGCGCGGCGTTCCACTGGTCCACGCGCGCCTTCTGCGCTTCCAGCAACGGCGCTGCATCGCCCTCGATCGTGATCGACTCGATCTTGTCGCCACCACGGATCTGGTCGACGACCGTCTTGTCGGCGGCGTCGACGACGGCACCGAACACGGTGTGCTTGCCGTCGAGCCACGGCGTGGCGACATGCGTGATGAAGAACTGGCTGCCGTTCGTGCCCGGGCCGGCGTTGGCCATCGACAGGATGCCGCCGCGATCGTGCTTGAGGTCGGCACGAGCCTCGTCCTCGAACTTGTAGCCGGGGCCGCCGGTGCCACTGCCGTAAGGACAGCCGCCCTGGATCATGAAGTCGGCAATGACGCGGTGGAAGCTGAGGCCGTCGTAGTAGCCGCGCTTTGCGAGGTTGACGAAACTGGCAACCGTGACCGGCGTCTTTTCCGGATACAGGCGTACACGGATCGGGCCCTTGGATGTCTGGATGTTGGCGATCAAGTCTTGGCTCATGGGTTTCACATCACGGCGAAAAGGGTGGCGATGATAACCGACTGACGCCAGCGCCTCGGACACTGTTACCGTGGCGTCCTGATTCGCCGCATCGCATACGTTTCAATTCAAGGAGTTACGTGGAATGTCACGCCCGCTGTTCGCACGGATTGCCCTGCCCCTCACCCTCTCGCTGACCCTGCTTGCAGGGTGCTCGAAAGATGCTTCGGTGCCCGTTCCCACGCTGGACAAGGCCGAGCGCGCGCGTGCCGCGTCGATCGCGCATCCGGCCTGGCTTCGCGAGCGCCTGCCCGAGCACACCGTCGCCTATTTGCGCGTGCCTTCCATCTGGGGCTGGATGTCGGCACCGAACGGGCGCGCGCTCGATCGCGCCTTGGCCAGCGAGGCGCATCTCGACGTGATCAACCAGTTGCGCGCCGCCGTGCGCAAGGATCCGCTCCTCGCCGACAGCGGCTTCGCGCCGATGCTCGGACTGCTGCTTGCCGATCTTTCCTCGCCGGTTGAATTCGCCGTTGTCGATGGCAGCGACATCGCCAACCCGGCCAGCAATTTCTTCGGCACGGCGCAGCTGGACATCGCCGATGTCGCCACGATGAACGCACGCATCGCCGCACTGGCCGGCGACACGCCGCTGCTGAACGCACCGCTCGATGCCGAAGGTCGCGGCGAGTTCAGCAGCGGTGGCTTCATGCGTTTCGATGCCGCCAACCGGCGTCTCTACGTGCATGCGGGCATGGCCGCATCTGCCGCCGGCCTCGATGCACTGATCCAGCAAACCGCGCAGACGCGCCCGGCAGAAATGGCCGAAAGCGAGAAAGCCGTGGACTCCTCCGGCCAGGGCCTTTTCTTCTGGATCAAGCTCAAGGGCGTCAACGGCATGGCTGGCGCCTACCTGCCGCAAGACGCGCACAGCGCGCTGGTGCGCGATTTCGTGCAGAAATCCGAAAGCTTCGCCGCCGGCTGGGGCACAGTCGACGGTCATGGCCGCCTGCAGATGCGACTGCGCGCACCGCAGGCGAAGCTGCTCGGCTACTTCGCACCGAAAGCGCCGCCTCCGCTGCTCAAGACCGCCGGCAAGCCGCAATGGGCCGCAACATTCAACCTTCCCGATGTCGCGCAGTGGCAGACACTGCTCGACCAGATGGACACCGATTTCGGCCCCGGCACGCGCGCACGCTTCGACCAGTTGAACGGCGAAGTCGCCACCCGGTTCGGCATCGCGCCGATTGAAGTGATGCGCCGGATCGGCCCGACCGTCGTCGGCTTCGAGGACGCCGCCGGCACCTACAGCGCGTTGCAGACCAGCGACCGCAAGGGTCTCTATGCCTTGATCGATGCTGCCGCATCGAAGCACGGCTGGCGCCACGAAACCTTGCGCATCGGCAACGCCGAGGTGCATCACCTGATGATCCCCGGCGCCACCTTCGAAGACGCCATGAAGGATTCCGGCGATGCGCAGCTGCACGCCTGGGCACGCCTGTACGGGCGCATCGGCTCGCATCTGTACTGGATCGAGGACGGCGACTGGCTGGTTTTCGGATCGGTGCCGCAGGCGCTGGCCGACCGCGCCACGGCGCCGCTGGATACACGCCTGTCCGACTGGCAGCTGGCACAGGGCTACGACGCTTCCGGCAGCCTGCTCGGCGTTTCCGCGCAAACCCGCAACGTGCAGCGCACCAGTTACTACGCCTACATCGGCGGCCTGCAGATGGCGGCAGACCTGTTCGGAGCGAACGTCGACCTGGCCCGCCTGCCGAGTGCCAGCCAACTGAAGCTGCCGACGGAAGGTTCGACCGGCATCGCGCTGGAGGGCACGCCGGAGCATGTCGGCCTCAGCCTGATGTACGACGCGACGCCGCTGGACGCGCTTTCCGGCGGCGGCTCGATGGCCACGGTCGCCACCGCCGCCATCCTCGCCGCCGTCGCACTGCCGGCCTACCAGGACTATGTCGCGCGCTCGCAGGTTGCCAGCGTGGTCGCGGCAACCGGCCCGCTGAAAGCCTATGTGTCCGACCACTACGTCGCTCGCGGCGCGTTCCCGGACGGCTTCGACGACACCGCGCTGGAGGAATCCCACTTCGGCGAGGTGTCCAAGTATCTGGAGGACTTCCACCTCGACGACGGCTCGATCGTGCTGCAGTTCGGCGACGAAGCCGCCGCATCCCTGCACGACCAGACGCTGGTGATTTCGCCGTACAGCGTGGACGGCGACCTGATCTGGCGCTGCGGCGACTCGGCCTTGCGGGAGACGGCCCAGCCGATGTCCGACCCGTATGCGGTCACGACGATGCCGTCGAAGACCCGGCCCTCCAGCTGTCGCTGAACGGCAGCCGGCGCCGCGGCGAAAATTGCTGCGGCGCAACGGCTTGCGTCTTATAATGTTTGATTCCACTCTTGAGAAGGCGGGCCTCCAAAAAGGCGACGCCCATTCGCATGTCCATCGAAAACCTGCGCAATATCGCCATCGTCGCCCACGTCGACCATGGCAAGACGACCCTCGTCGACCAGCTCCTGAAGCAGTCGGGCACCCTCGGCGAGCGCACCGTGCTGGCCGAGCGCGTGATGGACAGCAATGATCAGGAAAAGGAGCGTGGCATCACGATCCTGGCCAAGAACACGGCCATCACCTGGAACGGCAA
>JASLGB010000154.1 GCA_030150315.1 Dokdonella sp.
GGACCGCGCAGGAAGGCAGCCGCACGGTCGAATTCGACCACGATCCGGATACCAGCGTGGCGCGCCGCGCGCGCGTGGCGTTGATGCGCCTGCTGCCGATCGAGAGCCTGCTGTAGGCGGCATGGTGGACGCGCGACCGCCGGCTGCGACGCCTCGGCTCGACGCGAACCGGCGGCGGCTGCGCGCCGCGTTGCCGCACATCGGCATGGCGATGGTCACTCTGCTCGTTGCCGGCGGCGTGGCCTGGGTGGCCATGCGCAGCGTGCCGATGGATGCGCTGCCGCGCCTGCTCGATCGGCTGCTGGCGCTGCGCCCGGCGCAGGCGGGAGCCGTCGCGCTGGGCGTCGGATGCCTGCTGTTCGCCGTTGCCGCCTGCGCCGGCCTGCCGGTCAATGTCTGCATCGCGGCCAGCGTGCTGTTGCTGCCGACCTGGCGTGGCGTGGCGGTGGCGCTCGTTGGCACGCTGGCCAGCGCCTTCGCGCTGCATCGGCTGGGTGCCTGCGCGTCGCGCCGCCATCGCTTGCGCTGGTTGCGGGGGCGCGGCGCCTTGCTGCGGCGACTGCGGGGCAGCGTCGTCGCGATCGCGCTGGTGCGCCTGCTTCCGGTGGCGCCCTATTGGATGGTCAGCGCGCTGGCGGGTGCGGTGCGCGCGCCGCTCGGGCGCTATCTGGTCGGCACCGCGCTGGGCATGACGCCGGGCATCCTGGTGCAGGCCGTGTTTCTCGATCGCGCGCAGGCGCTGTTGCGCAGCACGCACGCCGCCGCGGCGATGGCGGCCCTGCTCGCGTTGCTGGCGATGGCGGTCGCGTGGTTGCTGTGGCGACGCTGGCTGCGTCGACGGGCGCTGCCGTGAGCGCGCTGGTCGTAGCGACCTGGAACATCCATGGCGCGGTCGGGCTCGATCGCCGCTGCCGGCCGGCGCGCATTGCACGCGTCCTGTCCAACCTCGGTGCGGACGTGGTCGCGCTGCAGGAAGTGCGCAGCGCGAGCGGAGCGTTCGAGCACGTCTGCCGCGCGTTCGGCGAGCCGCTCGGCTACCAGACTATCGCCGGGCCGACCTGGAGCACGCCGCGCGCCGGTTTTGGAAACCTCGTGCTGCTGCGCCGCACGCCACGCGCCCACGGCCGGCTCGTGCTCGATGTCGGTGCGCGTGAGCCGCGAGCGGCGATCGACGTGCGACTGGATCTGGATGGTGCGCCGCTGCGCCTGATCGCGACGCATCTGGGCCTGTCCTCGGCCGAGCGCCGCGAGCAGGTGGGCCGCTTGCGGCGGCAGCTCGCGGCGGACGCGACGCCGACCATCCTCCTCGGCGATTTCAACGAGCCGCGCCGGTACGGATCGCTCGCCGCGCTGGCGCCGTTGCTCGCGCTGGCGCCCTCGCCGGCGACGTTTCCATCCCTGTTTCCGCTGTTGCGCCTCGACCGCATCCTGGTCACGCCATCGCTGCGTGCGTCGCTGCAGGTGCCGCGTGATCCGCTTGCCCGCATCGCGTCGGACCACCTGCCCCTGCTCGCGCGCATCGAGCGCGTACCGGACAGGATCGGCTCAGTCGAGCGGTCGCATGCTGGTTGGCAGGGGCACGAAGGGGGCGGGCGATTGCCCCATGGAGGCGCGGCATGATCCGCAAGCTCAACACCGGCGAATATCGGCAGTCTTGGCGGAAGGCTGATCCGAAGACTGGCAAGCGGCGCAATCTCGGCACCTTCCCGACGCGCGAAGGCGCGGGACGGCATGAGCGCGAAGTGCCGTACATCGAGCACCAGCTGCCGTGACGATGGACGCCTCGATCGCATCCGCGCAGGGCCACTCCTCTGCCACCGCGCCGGGCTCGACTTCCGCGTCGCCCGCGACGGTGTGGACGATCGGCCATTCCACGCGCACGCTTGCCGACTTTCTTTCCCTGCTGGAGGCGAACCGCATCGAGGCGGTCGCCGATGTGCGCCGCCACGCCGGCTCGCGCAAGTTTCCGCACTTCAATCCGATCGCGCTGGCGGCGGAGCTGGCGCGCCACGGCATCGAATACGTGCCGATGCCGGAGCTCGGCGGGCGCCGCACGCCGCACGCGGATTCGCGCAATACCGTCTGGCGCAGCGAGTCGTTCCGCGGCTACGCCGACTACATGGAAACCTCGGCGTTCGGCGTCGCGATCGCGCATCTGCGCCAGCTCGCGCAGCGTCGGCGCACGGCCCTGCTGTGTGCGGAGGCGGTCTGGTGGCGCTGCCACCGGTCGCTGATCGCGGACTTCCTCAAGGCCGATGGCGTCCGGGTGCTGCACATCTTCTCTGCCGGCAAGGTCGAGCCGCATCCGTACACGCCGGCCGCGCGCCTCGTCGATGGCCGGCTGAGCTACGCGCCGGCGTGACCGGCGCAAGATTCCGAGGAGACATCCCATGTCGCAACGTTTCGCGCTGGGCGACCACGTCGCCTGGAACTCCGAGGCCGGTCGCGTCAGCGGCACGATCATCCGCATCCATACCAGCGACTTCGACTACAAGGGTCACTGCCACCGCGCCAGCGAAGACGATCCGCAGTACGAGATCCGCAGCGACCGCACTGGCCACGTGGCCGCGCATCGCGGCGCGGTGCTGACACGGCTGGGGCGTTCGGAAGAAAGCTGACGCTTGCCGCGTCGGGGGCGATCAGCCCTGCACGACGCCGCCGATCCAGCTGCGGCGTACCGACAGGTCGGCGTCCAGTTCCACCAGGTCGGCGACATGGCCGGCCGCGATGCGGCCATGCGTGGCGCCGAGGCCGAGGAAGTCGGCTGGATAGGTCGAGGCCATGCGTGCGGATTCGGCAAGATCCAGCCCGAGCAGGGTCATGCCGTTGCGTACGGCGGTGGCCATGTCCAGTGCGGAGCCGGCCAGCACGCCGTCGGGCGTGATGCAGCGGCCGTCGCTGCAGGTGATCTCCGTGCCGGCCAGCCGGTAGCGGGTTTCCCGACCGCCCACCGGTGGCATCGCGTCGGTGACCAGCATCAGCTTGCCGCGCGGCTTCGCCGCCAGCGCGACGCGCAGCGCCGCGGGATGCACATGGTGGCCGTCGGCAATGATCCCGCACCAGCTGGCGCGGTCATCCAGCGCCGCGCCGACCACGCCCGGCGCACGCCCTTGCAGCGGCGACATCGCGTTGTAGAGATGGGTGAAGCCGCGCGCCCCGGCATCCAGTGCCGCGCGCGCCTGTTCGCAAGTGGCCGCGCTGTGGCCGATGCTGACGATGACGCCGCGCGAGACGAAGGAGCGGATCCGTTCCGGCGACACGACATCGGGGGCCAGCGTCAGCACGGTCACGCCGCGCCGGCGCCGGCTGATCAGCTCGGTTTCGCGCGCGTCCGGGACGCGGAATTTCGCCGCGTCGTGCGCGCCGCGGCGATCCGGCGCGATGTACGGACCTTCGAGATGGATGCCGAGCACGCCCGGAACGCCGGCTTCGATCGCGGCATCCACCGCCTCGATCGCCGCCTGCATCACCGCGACGTCGTCGCTGATCAGGGTCGGCAGGAAACCGGTGGTGCCGTAGCGCCGGTGCGCGGCGCCGATGCGGCGGATGGTGTCGACCGTTGGCGCGTCGTTGAACAGCACGTCGCCGCCGCCATTGACCTGCACGTCGATGAAGCCGGGCAGCAGGAAATGGCCGTCGAGGTCGTGGACGCGCCTGCCGCGCAACTGCGCATCGTCGATGTCCGCTTCCAGCACGGCCTCGATGCGATCGTCGTCGACCAGTACGACAAGGTTGTCCCGCAGACCGTCGTCAACCAGCACGCGGGCATTGATGAGCGCCGCCTTCATCGAGCCATCCTCGTGACCGCTTCCGACAGCGGGTGGGCGCCGACCATACCACTGCGTCACCGGTCCGCCCGGTGGTGCGCGGGCCTAAAGCTGCGAACGGAGCCGCATTCCGCGCCGCGCCAGGGGGTGATCCAAGGGTTTTTCCTAGCTGCGCCGGCGGCCGAGCCCTTGTCATGCTGCATGCCACTGTCGAGTCGATCCGGGATACCGCCATGATTGCCCCCAGCAACAGTTACTCCGCGCAGCTCCCGGTCGGCCTGACGGCGTTGCCAGCGCAGCAGCCGCAGCGTCCGGTGCAGTCGCCGCAGAACCTGCCGATCGGTGACGGCAGCTTCAGCAGTCAAGTGGCGGGCAAGGCGCCGCAGAAGCAGCTGGATCTGCAGTTCGCGCAGATGGCGAACGACTCCTACGATCTGCCAGGCGCGACCACCCACGCGACCGGCACCAAGTCCGAGGCAGAGCTGAAAGCCGCCGGCTGGACGCGCCTGCAGCCGGCGCCGGGTGAAAATCCGGACCATCTCATCGACTCGAACGGCAACCGCGTCAACATCGATCCGACCATGCTGGAGGACGCCGGCAGCGGGTTCCGCGCCGCGATTTACCAGAACCCGTCGGGCCAGTACGTGGTCGCCTATGCCGGAACCAATCCGAAGGAAATGCCGGACATCAAGGCCGACGCGACTCAAGCGTTCGGGCTCGAGACCAAGCAATACGACCAGGCAATCGCGCTGGCCAAGCGCGCGGAAGTGGCGTTCGGCGACGGCAACGTCGCGTTTACCGGACATTCGCTGGGCGGCGGCCTGGCTTCCGCCGCATCGTTGGCCACCGGTGGCAGTGCGGTCACGTTCAACTCTGCCGGGCTCAGCAACGGCACCCTGCGCGAGCTCGGTTTCAATCCGAACGGCATTCGCGAGCAAGTCGCCGACAGCGGGCAGGTGCGCCGGTATTCCCTCAACTCCGATCCGCTGACCCTGGCGCAGCAAGACCTTCCCGCGATCCCGATTCCGTTGACGCCGCTGACGATCTC
>JASLGB010000156.1 GCA_030150315.1 Dokdonella sp.
CTACGACTGGGACCAGGAGCGAGCGCAACTGGTGTTTTCCCACCAAGGAAAAGCGAGGGTCGTGGCCGACATCGTTTTCACCGGCAGCGTTTCCACCGCCACGAACACCTGGATGTGGTCGTGGGCGAACGCATCGCTTGACCAACGCATCACGGCGGGGATGCTGCGCGTCAGGGCGCTCGGCGCCGAACGCAGCTTCCTTCGGCTGGCTTCGGCGCATTGGAGCGCGGACGAGATCGACGGCTGGGAAATGACCGCCGTCGCGGCGCACCTGCTGGGTGCCGAAGGCGCGTATCGGACGCCGAAACAGCACGGTTTCACTTACATGATCTTCACTGGCCTGACCGAGGTCCACTGACTGTCCATGGCTGAATTCGATCTCATCGAACTGATCCGCGCGCGCTGCGCGATCGAGCGCAACGACGTGCGCCTCGGCATCGGTGACGATGCCGCGATCCTCGCGCCACCGCCGGGGCACGATCTCGTCGTCTGCACCGATACGCTGGTGGAAGGCGTGCATTTCCCCGCGTCCACCTCGGCCCGCGAGCTGGGTTGGAAGGCGCTGGCAGTCAATCTGTCCGACCTCGCCGCGATGGGTGCGACGCCAGCGTGGGCGTTGCTGGCCTTGACCTTGCCGCACCCCGATCGCGCCTTCGTCGCCGACTTCGCCGATGGCTTTGCCGAGTTGGCAGCGCAGCATCACGTCGCTCTGGTCGGTGGCGATACCACCTCGGGGCCGCTTTCGGTGACGGTGACGGTGCACGGATTCGTGCCACCGGAACGTGCCCTGCGCCGCGACGGCGCGCGCCTCGGCGATGCGGTCTTCGTGACCGGAACAATCGGCGATGCGGCCGGTGGCCTCGCCTGCCTGGAGCGACGCCAGCCGCATTTGCTGGAACTGCCGGCCGACGTCCGCGACGCACTGATCGAACGCCTGCAGCGTCCGACACCGCGTGTCGCGGCCGGCGCCGTCTTGCGGGACGCGGCCAGCGCCTGCCTCGACGTTTCCGACGGGCTGCTGGCCGATCTTGGCCATATCGCCGCGCGCAGCGGCGTCGGCATCGAGCTGGACGCCGCCAGCCTGCCGACCTCTTCGGCCTTGCTCGCCGCATTCGATGCGGACGAGCGGCTGGTGCTGCAGGCCGCGGGCGGCGACGACTACGAGCTGGCCTTCACCGCGCCGTTCGATTGCGCCAACGCGATCGAGCGCGATCTGGCGAGCATCGGCTGCGGCGCGACGCGCATCGGCAGCGTGGTGGTCGGCGAAGGGGTGCACCTGCTCGATGCATCCGGCGGCCATATCACCTTGTCGCAACGCGGCTGGAGCCATTTCGCATGATGCTTGATGCCGCGCAGCGCCGCGCCCTGCTTTCCGATCCGGCTGGCTGGATCGCCAGCGGTTTCGGCTCGGGTCTGTCACCGGTCGCGCCCGGCACGGTCGGCTCGTTGGCGGCGATCCTGCCGTGGTTCGCCCTGCGCGAGTTGCCGTGGCCGCTGTATGCGCTGGCCATTGCTCTGGCGTTCGCGATCGGTGTGTGGGCTTCGGATCGCGTGATCGCCCGCCTGCGCATCCAGGATCCGGGCGTGATCGTGTGGGACGAGTTCGTCGGCCAGTGGATTGCGCTGGCACCGCTGCTGGTGCTGGGCGGGCATGCCGGCTGGATCGTCGCCGGCTTCGCGCTGTTCCGCCTGTTCGATGTGTGGAAGCCGTGGCCGGTGTCGTGGGCCGATCGCCGCGTCAAGGGCGGCGTCGGCGTGATGCTGGACGATGTGGTCGCGGGCGCCTATGCGGCGCTCGCGCTGGCTGCGGGCCTGATCTACGCCTGAGCCTCAGGGGCAGGGGGCGGCGCTTCCCGGGCCTTCGGCGTCGAACTGGCAGCGCAGCATCCTGCGATGGCGGAACGTCCCGCCGTAATTGGCAAGCATGCCCGGAGCGGCATTGGCGTTGATGATGTTGTAGGCCATGAAGCCGCTGACGGGCAGGCCGGGCAGGCGGACCGTGCGGCCGTCGGCGGTGCGGGCTTCGGTCAGGCGCGGTCGGTTCGCCTCGCTGCTGCCGAACTGCAGGGTGAGCGTACCGCTGTCGGGCGTGAACCAGCCGGTGTCCTGTCCGCTGGCCAAATACGGCGGCGTCGCCACGCGCGAGCCGAACACGCCGCTGTCGGTACTCGTTTCCGGGCGCATGTCCGGCAGGAATGCGAGCGCATTGACCTGCCAGTCCAGCGAGGCTCGGGCTCGCGGGCAGTTTCCGCTGGTCGCAGACGCGCAGGCCTGCGGGAACGCGTCCTGCCACCAGTTGTTGCCGTCGCTTTCGTGCAGCTGGTAGGTGACCGCTTCGACCGGCGATTTCCCGTTGAGGAAGGCGGACGCGAACGGCGCGACGCCGAACGAGGAAGGGTACCTCTGCTGGTCGACGTAGAACTGCTTGGTCGGGAACGTGACGATCCAGTCCGTATTCGCTCCGATGCCGGGTGCACGCAGGAAGTCGTTGTGGAGCGCATCGGCCATGAATACGGCGCTGACCGCGTCGATGCCGCGTGCGTAGTGCAGGCGCATCGACTCGCCGCTGCCGTCGGTCACGCTGGCGATCGCGCCGCCCGGAAAGAGCGAGTCGGCCGAGCCGGCCGACGCAAGATCGGGGATCTGGGCGGTTGGATTGAGCAGCGGCGCGGCGGCAAAGTTGGCCAGTGCATCGGCGTTGTAGGCGTAATAGGTGCCCTGGGACGCGTTGATGACCGCGCCGCTGCCGACCAGTCCATTGCCGGCCGTCGTGAGATCGCCGTCAAACAGCTGAGGCACGGCACAGGTCGGCTTGCCGCCTGCCGCAGGCGGGCGGATGGCCAGGTCGGTCGCGCTGCCGGGCTTGATGTCGCCAAGCGCAATCACCTCGATCATGCCCTCGCGCGTGCGCTCGATGCCTTGCGGGCCGGAGTCCTTCGAATAGCCCGTTGCGCCGCCGGTGTAGTCGACGGAAGTGAACTTCCGCGGCCACGGGAGAATGACGTCGTCAACGCAGCTTTCATCCGCGGAGGCGATCTGCGCACCGCCGTCGGATGAAGCCAGCGAAATCGCCGCGGACCAACTGTCATGCGGCGCGAGGAACAGGGTGAAATCCATTGCCGCGCGACCGTTGTAGCCCTCGCGGAATCTGACCAGCACGGCCTTGCCGGTGTCTTGGATATTGCTCAGCGAGATCAGCGTGTCCTGATTCCGGTTCACCGTGTAGTACGGATAGATCAGCACCTGGCCGACGCCGGCGGGATTGAGGTTCACCGCGCTTGCAGCACCGGCGAACAGAAGGCTGGCCAGCGCGGCAGGCAGCGCAAATTTCGTCGTCATGGAAACACTCATTTGTCGATACTACGAAGCCACTTGTCGCGACACGCGATCCCCGTGTCGCGTGCGGTCACTCTATCGAAGGCTTCCGCGCAATGACCACGATTGCGTCAGGGAAGCAGCTTGCCCGGATTGAGGATGCCGTCCGGGTCGAACTGGCGCTTGATCGCCTGCATCAGGGCCAGCGCCTGCGGGTCGAGTGCGCGCGGCATGAACTCGCGCTTGGCCAGGCCGATGCCGTGTTCGCCGGACAGCGTGCCGCCGAGCCGGATCACGGCGCCGAAGATGTCGTCCAGCGCGGCCGGTGCGCGCAGCATTTCCGCTTCGTCGCGCGGCAGCAGGTTCACGTGCAGGTTGCCGTTGCCGGCGTGGCCGAAACAGACGATCGGCAGCGCGTGCGTGTGCGCGGCCTGGCGTGTCGCGGCGACCAGTTCCGGCACATGGCTGACCGGAACGACGACGTCCTCGTTGATCTTGTTCGGCGACAGCGTGCGCAGCGCCGGCGACAGCGCCTTGCGCGCGGCCCACAGGGTGGCGACTTCGGCTTCGCTGCAGGCGACCGACAGATCCAGCAGGCCGTCGCCATGGACGGCGCGGACGATGGCATCGACCGCGCTCGACAGCGATTCCGGTTCGCCATCCACCTCCAGCACCAGCATCGCGCCGGCGACGGGAATCGCCTCGCCGCCGTGGGCGCGCGCGAGCGCGAGGCATTGGTCGTCGAGGAACTCCAGCGCGCACGGCGCAACCGGCTGCGCCATCACGCGCGCGACCGCGCGCGCGGCGGCGCCGACATCGGCAAAGGTCGCGCGCAGCGTGCGCTTGGCCGAGGCCAGTGGCGCGAGCTTGAGTGTGGCCTCGGTGATCGCCGCGAGCGTGCCTTCGGATCCGACCAGCAGGCGCACCAGGTCGTAGCCGGTCGCGCCCTTGGTGGTCGGCGTGCCGCAGCGGAAGGCTTCGCCGTTGCCAGCGACGGCCTGCAGCGCCAGCACGTTGTCGCGCGTGGCGCCGTACTTCACCGCGCGCGGCCCGCCGGCATTGCAGGCGAGGTTGCCGCCGATCGTGCAGAACGGCGCCGATGTGGGATCCGGCGGCCAGAACAGGCGATGGGGTGCGAGTGCGGCCTGCAAATCGGCATTGACCACGCCGGGCTGCACCACGGCGACGCGGTTGTCCGGATCGATGCGCAGGATGCGGTTCATGCGCTCGAAGCTGGCGACGACGCCACCCGCCAGCGGCACGCTTGCGCCGGTCGTATTGGTGCCGCGACCGCGCGCGACCAGCGCCATGCGATGCCGGCGACACAGGCGGACCAGCGCAAGCACCTCGTCGTGCGAGGTCGGGAACACCACCGCATCGGGCATCGCCTGCCGGCGTGAATTGTCGTAGCCGTAGGTCAGGCGCTCGGCCGCGTCGGTGGTCATCGCGTCGCCGAAGATCGAGCGCAGCTCGGCGATGGCGGCGGCGGGGTTGTTCATCGGCATTGCCATGGCCATCCGGCGGCGGCCGGCCGCCTCGCTGCCGCGCCGGGGCAGCGCGCGCTCGAATGGCGGATCGGGCAAGGCGTATCCATTGCGGCTCGGTTCTTCAGTTGGAGTATTCGAGCACATTCACCACGCGCTGGACGCCGGCGACTTCGCGCACGACCGCGACCACGGCGTCGGCCTCCTCGGAATTGAGCTTGCCCATCAGGTACACCACCCGGTGCGCGGTGGTCACGTTGACGCGGGTCGGGTCGAAGCCGGGAAGACTGGTCAGGTCGAGCAGAGCGGTCTTGGCGTGCGCGGTGATGGTGTTGTCGCGCCGGCGCGACCAGAACCCTTCGGGCTCGGCCACTTCCAGTTCGTTGACGATGCGGCGCGTGCCTTCGAAGCCGGACACGCGCTGCTGGGCGCGTGCCTTCAGTTCAGCCGTGCGCACTTCGCCGACCAGCAGCATGGTGCCGTTGTAGACGATGATGCTGACGTTGTTCTTGAGCGCCAGCTCCTTGTCCTTGTTCAGGGAGTCGTACGCGGCCAGGTAGATGCGCTTGTCGTCGGCCCAGGTGCCGACGCCGCGACGGTCATGCGCGGCACTGGCTCCGGCGGC
>JASLGB010000266.1 GCA_030150315.1 Dokdonella sp.
GCGCGTGCGATGTCGGCCTTGGTCTGCTCGCTGCGGTCGCTGGCCTGCCACGCCAGCAGGACCTGCGTCTTGAGGCCAGAAAAGCTGAAGTCCAGCCCCGGACGATCGGTCATCGGCCGGGAAAAGCGGAACACGCCGGCGCGCCCCTGCCCGGCCAGAGCCGCCAGCGCGGGGCCACCCGGATACGGCAGATCCATCAGCTTGGCGGTCTTGTCGAAAGCCTCGCCGGCGGCATCGTCCAGCGTATCGCCGAGCAGGCGGTAGCGACCGATCGCGGCCACCTCGATCAGCATCGAGTGGCCGCCCGAAACCAGCAGGGCGATGAACGGCGGCTGCGGCGGATCGGCCTCCAGCAGCGGCGCCAGCAGATGGCCTTCCATGTGGTGGACGCCGATGGCCGGCACGTCCAGCGCCCAGGCCAGCGAACGCGCTGCGGTGGCGCCGACCAGCAATGCGCCGACCAGCCCGGGGCCGGCGGTATAGGCAACGCCGCCGAGGTCGCCGACCGACAGCCCCGCCTGCGCGAGCGTTTCGCGCACCAGCGGCAACAGCTTGCGCACGTGGTCGCGCGAGGCCAGTTCCGGCACTACGCCGCCATACTCGCCATGCATGCGGATCTGGCTGTACAAGGTGTGCGCGAGCAAGCCGCGCTGCTGCTGGTACACGGCCACGCCGGTTTCGTCGCAGGAGGTCTCCACCCCGAGCACGGGCGCGCCGCCGCGGGTCTTTGCAAAGGTCTCGATCATCTGGGTAGAATACACGGCTCGCCCGACAGCCCGGGCAGTTATCCATTGGAGTTGATCTACATGCCCAGCGTGAAAGTCCGCGAGAACGAGCCCTTCGAGTTTGCCCTGCGCCGCTTCAAGCGCACCTGCGAAAAGGCCGGCGTCCTGGCCGAAGTCCGCAAGCGCGAGTTCTACGAGAAGCCGACGCAGGAGCGCAAGCGCAAGCGCGCCGCCGCGGTGAAGCGTCACCTCCGTCGCGTTTCGCGCGACGTGACCAAGCGCCAGCGCATGTACTGATCCGGGCGCTGTCCGCAACATGTTTGCGGACTCCGTGAACCCGTGATCCCGGGATGAGGCTGTTCATCGGCCGGCATTGCGCAAGCGATGCCGGCTTTTCGTGTTGATCCGGAAAACACCGCACCCCGACCCGCATCCGATTTCCAGCCCAAGGAGCACCCCATGTCCCTCAAAGCCCGCCTCACCGAAGACATGAAGGCCGCCATGAAGGGCGGCGACAAGGAGCGCCTCGCCACGATCCGCCTGGTCAATGCGGCGATCAAGCAGCGCGAAGTCGACGAGCGCATCGAGCTCGACGACACGCAGGTGCTGACGGTGCTGGAGAAGATGCTCAAGCAGCGCAAGGATTCGATCACCCAGTACGAGGCTGCCGGGCGCGAAGACCTCGCCGTCATCGAACGCTCCGAAATGGCCGTGATCCAGACCTACCTGCCGGCGCAGCTGTCGGCGGACGAAGTCGAGGCGATCGTGGTCAAGGCCATTGCCGATGCCGGCGCCAGCAGCGCCAAGGACATGGGCAAGGTGGTCGCCCTGGTCAAGCCGCAGGTTGCCGGCCGCGCCGACATGGGTCAGGTGTCGGTGCTGGTCAAGCAGAAGCTCGGCGGCTGAGGCGGCACGTCATGGGCGCCCCGCAGCCCCTGCGCCGCTCGCGCCACGATCGCCTGATCGGCGGCGTCATGGGCGGCCTGGCCCGGCATTTCGACCTCAATCCGACCGGAATGCGCATCGTCTACGTGGTCGGCTCGATTCTGTCGGCGGCCTTCCCCGGGGCGCTCGTCTACGTGATCCTGTGGCTCCTCATTCCGCAGGAAAGCTGAGCCGCCGCGCCAGCCCATCCTGAACGCCATGGCCGGTCGCATCCCCGAAAAATTCATCGACGACCTGCTCGCCCGCATCGACATCGTCGACGTGATCCAGGAGCGCCTGCCGCTGAAGAAGGCGGGCAAGGACTGGTCGGCGCGCTGCCCGTTCCACGACGAGCGCTCGGCATCGTTCACGGTCAGCCAGAACAAGCAGTTCTACCACTGCTTCGGCTGCGGCGCGCACGGCAGCGCGATCGGCTTCCTGATGAACTACGACCGCCTCGAATTTCCCGATGCGATCGAGGAACTGGCCAGCCGCGTCGGCCTGCAGGTGCCCTACGAAGGCGGTCGCGCCGCGCCGCGCGAGGACGCGACCGACCTCTACGAACTGCTCGACGCGGTGACCGCGTTCTACCGCCGCCAGCTCGGCGAGCACGCCGCCGCGCGCCGCTACTTCGCCGAGCGCGGGCTCGACGACGCGATCCTCGCGCGCTTCCGCCTCGGCTATGCGCCGGAGGGCTGGGACACGCTGAAGAACGCGCTCGGCAGCAGCGCACAGCGCGTCGCCCTGCTCGAAAAGACCGGCATGCTGACCAGCGGCGAACGCGGCAGCAAGTACGACCGTTTCCGCGACCGGGTGATGTTCCCGATCCTCGACCGTCGCGGGCGCACCATCGCGTTCGGCGGGCGCATCCTCGCCGCGCCGAAGCCTTCGCCGAAGGCGGCCGTGGACGACAACGCAGCTGCGCCTGCCGATGCGGCCGAGCCTGCCGCGTCCGGTGCCGATGGCGGCCGCAAGGGCGAAGGGCCGAAATACCTCAATTCGCCGGAGACGCCGCTGTTCCACAAGGGCCGCGAACTGTTCGGCCTGTGGCAGGTGCGCGACGCCCATTCGAAGATTCCGCGCCTGATCGTGGTCGAGGGCTACATGGACGTGATCAGCCTGCACCAGTTCGGCGTGACGCAGGCGGTCGCCACGCTCGGTACCGCGACCACGCGCGACCATGCCGAGATCCTGTTCCGCCAGTGCGCCGACGTGTTCTTCTGCTTCGACGGCGACCGTGCCGGCCGCCAGGCGGCGTGGCGCGCGCTGGAATCGGTGCTGCCGCGCCTGCGTGACGGTCGCCAGGCCGCGTTCTTGTTCTTGCCGGACGGCGAAGATCCCGATTCGGTGGTGCGCAAGGAAGGCCTGGAAGGTTTCGAGCAACGCCTGAAACAGGCGACCCCGCTCAGTGAATTCCTGTTCGGCGAGCTCGGCCGCGGCGTGAATCTGGCCAGCCTCGACGGCAAGGCGCGACTGGCCGAACGCGCGCGCCCGCTGCTGGCACAGATCCCGGACGGCGCGTTCCGCGACCTGATGTTCGGCGAGCTGGAGCGCATCAGCGGCGTGCACACCGCATCCGCGCCTACGCCTGCCGCGGACACGCGCCGCCCGGCGAGGCCGGCGCAACGCTCGGTCGTGCGCGCAGCGATCACCTTGCTGGTGCAGCGTCCCTCGCTGGCACTGGAAACGCCGCCGCCGTGGCCGTTCGAAGACTTGCGCCAGCCCGGCGTGCCGCTGCTGCTGGAACTGATCGAACTGGGCCGCTCGCGGGCCGGCCTCAGCACCGGCGCCCTGCTCGAGCACTACGCCGGCCGCGAGGAGGCGCGCGCGCTGCAGAAGCTGGCGATGAGCGACGATTTCCCCGGCGATGAAGCCGCCGCGCTGGCGGAATTCCGCGATGCGCTGGCGCAGCTGGAACGGCAAAAGCACCAGCAGCGCATCGACGATCTGCTGCAGCGCCAGGCCGAGGGCGGTCTGGCCGAGGCCGAAAAGGACGAGCTGCGGCAGTTGCTGGTCGCGCGCCGCTGAAACGAAAACGCGGCGCCGAAGCGCCGCGCAGGAGTCGCGGTCGATTCGCCCCGACGCGTCACACGCGCCGGGGCGTCACGCTCAGTTGCGCATCGCGATGCGCGCGGCACCGAACAGACCAAGGCCCAGCAGCAGCATCGTCAGCGCATTGCCCGCCGGCACCGGCGCCGGCGCACCCGCTGGCGGCGTCACGCCGATGGTCACCTGTGCCGAGGCATCGCACGGCGCCGGCGTACCGGCCGGCAGGCAGGTGGTCACGGCGGAAGGC